>CACFZX010000045.1:0-2147 GCA_902570905.1 uncultured Pelagibacteraceae bacterium | reverse complement strand
TATTGTAAAATAATTATAATGAAAACATTATTAGTCACTGGTGGTCTTGGTTTTATAGGAAGTAATTTAATTGAGCTACTGTTAAAGAATAATTATAAAGTAATTAATATAGATAAAGTTAGTTATTCCTCTAATTTTTATAATACAAAAGATTTTAAAGATAATAAGAATTATAAATTTATTAAATGTGATATAAATAACCAATCTAAAATTTCAAAAATTTTAAATAAATATAAACCAGTTTGTGTTTTTAACTTAGCTGCAGAAACTCACGTAGACAGATCTATTGATAATGCAAAACATTTTATCTCAAGTAATATAACTGGTGTCTTTTCTTTACTGCAAGTTTGTAAAAATTATACAAAAAAGAATAAAAAATTTAAATTTGTTCATATTTCAACTGATGAAGTCTACGGAGATAAGATAAAAGGAAAATCGAAAGAAAACGACTCTTACAGACCAAGCTCACCATATGCCGCATCTAAAGCGTCTTCAGATCATTTAGTTTATTCTTATATTAGAACATTTGATTTTCCAGGTATAATTACAAATTGTTCGAATAATTATGGACCAAAGCAACATCCTGAAAAACTAATTCCAAAAATAATTTATAATATTTTTAATAATAGAAATCTTCCGATCTATGGTCGTGGTATCAATGAAAGAGAGTGGATATACGTAAAAGATCACTGTGAAGCTCTATTTAAAATTTATAAGCAAGGTTCCATAGGAAATTTTTATAATATTGGTTCAGGTAATATTTTAAAAAATAAATTATTGGTTTTAAAACTAGTTAAATTAGCAAAAAGTAAAATAAATATTGGTAAAAATGTAAAAATTAAATTTGTTAAAGACAGACCTGGTCATGATACTAGATATTCATTAGATAGTAGTAAAATTATGAATTCACTAAAATGGAAACCAAAAACAAATATCAATAAAGGTCTTAATGAAACATTTGAATGGTACAAAAATAATTATAAATATTTCACTAGATTGAACAAAAAAGATATTCTTAGAAGACTAGGTATTAATAAATGATTAATAAAGGAATAGTTTTGTCTGGCGGTCACGGAACACGAATGAGTCCTTTAACAAAATCAGTAAATAAACAACTTTTACCAATTTATGACAAACCTATAATTTATTATTCATTATCGATTTTAATGATGGCTAAAATAAAAGATATTTTAATTATAGTTAATAAAGGACAGACAAAGACTTATAAAAAACTTTTACCAAATGGAAAAAACTTAGGTATTAAAATTAAATACAAGGAACAACCCTATCCAAAAGGTTTGCCAGATGCTTTTATTTTAGGAAAAAAATTTATAGGAAAAAATAATGTAGCTTTGATTTTGGGGGATAATTTTTTTTATGGAAATTCTTTAAAAAGAAAACTTAAAAACTCAAATCAATTAAAAAATGGGGCTGAAGTTTTCTTGCATAAAGTTAAAAATCCTCATTTGTTTGGTGTAGCTAAGACAAATTCTAAAAATCATATATTGGGAATTAAAGAAAAACCAAAGAAAAAATACTCAAACCTTGCAATTACTGGTTTGTATTTTTTTGATAGTAAAGTTGTTGAATTATCTAAAAAATTAAAACCATCAACTAGAGGAGAGCTTGAGATTACTGATTTACTTAAAATGTACCTAAACAAAAAAGAACTATATGCTAACTCAACAGGAAAAGGAACGTATTGGTTTGATGCGGGTTCAATTGATGATTATTATAAAATTAATAAATTTGTTTCATCAATTCAGCAAAAAAATAAAAAAAAAGTTGCTTGTCTAGAAGAAATTGCTCTTAAAAATAAATGGATATCAAAAAAACATATTAATGCTTCAATTAAATTTTATGGTAATTGTGACTATTCAAAATACTTAAAAAAATTAATTTAATTAATCAGTTGTTACTAATGTTAAATAAAGGTTTTGAAACTGCCTTTCTTCTAAAATAGTTTGATTAGCTAAAGATTTTTTACAATTATCTCCATAAACTAAATATGAGCATAAAATCCATACCTCACTTGAATTATAATTTTGATCCTTTTGAACATATTGTATCTCATTATAATTATTTTTTTTCGACATAAATTCTAAATAATTTTTATAAATTAATAAATAATTTCTTTTTAAATTTTC
>CACFZX010000044.1:0-2347 GCA_902570905.1 uncultured Pelagibacteraceae bacterium | reverse complement strand
AATCATCAACTAAAAAAGAGAGGTTTGGATATAGAAAAATCCAAATCCTCAGTTATTTTTTCTAAAGACTCGATACCTGGTGAAAATTTTAAAGTTAAATCAAAAGATAAATCATATTGTATTTTTTCTGCACCAGGACCAAAAATGATAATAAATGAGCAAAATCCATCAACTGATTTAACCATTTTTATTAAAAGGGCAAAGATTACAAATGATAAAGAGTTAAAATATATACCTGATCCAATGTTTGATCCTTCAAGTGAAATTAATATTGAAAGACAAACTGCTAAAGCATTTCAAGTTAAAGAAGGTGATTATATTCAAGTTATATCCCCTACAGGTAGACAATGTTCTGATTTTGTAGCTTTTGATACCTCTAAGTTAGAAAAAAAAATTGAAAAAGGTTTAGATTGGCAAACCACAAGAACTTTTATGGGAAATACTTTTCCAGGCCCAGGTTTATTTTCAAAATTTTATGATACTGATCATGAGCCATTAGTTGAGGTTATTAGAGATACAGTTGGAAGGCATGATACCTTTAACCTCGCTTGTACTTCAAAATATTATGAAGATGCAGGTTATTTTGGTCATCCAAACTGTTCTGACAATTTAAATAAATCAATGGAAAAATATGGTGTTGAAAAGAAGAAGGGTTGGCATGCAATTAATCTTTTCTTTAATACTTCTGCTGGTGGATTAAACTCAGTGTTATCAGATGAATCATTTGCTAGACCTGGGGATTATGTAACTTTTAGAGCTCTTAAAGATTTAACATGTGGTACTACTGCTTGTCCTAGCGATATAGATGCATGTAATTCATGGAATCCAACTGATATTTTTGTTAGAACTTATGATAAAAAAAAAGAATTTACTAAATCTTTTGCATTTAGAATGAAAACAGACTCAGAAACAAAATTGACAAGAAATACTGGTTTCTATGAGAGAACTTCGAAGCTTACCAGAAATTTTGTAGATGCAAGAGGGTTCTGGTTACCAAACGATTATACCAAGCACGGAATAATGAATGAATACACTGCTTGCCGTGAAAAAGCAGTTATAATTGATTTATCTTCTTTAAGAAAATTTGAAATATTAGGTCCTGATGCTGAAGAATTAATGAATTACACTTTAACAAGAAATGTTAAAAAATTATCTGTGGGTCAAGTTGTTTATTCGTCAATGTGTTATGAAAACGGATTAATGTTTGATGATGGAACTCTATTAAAAATGAGTGATCATGGATTTAGATGGATATGTGGAGATGAATATGCGGGTGAGTGGTTAAAAGAACAAGCAAAGAAAAAAAATTTTAAAGTACTTATAAAAAATTCAACAGATCAAATCAATAATATTTCATTACAAGGTCCAAATAGTCGAAAAATCTTAGAAAAATTAATTTTTACTCCACCCACACAACCAAAAATTTCTGAGCTTGAATGGTTTAGGTTTACAATTTGTAGAATTGAAAATTTAAATGGAATTCCTTTAATTGTATCTAGAACAGGTTACACTGGTGAGCTTGGATATGAAATATGGTGTCACCCATCTGATGCACCTAAAGTTTGGGATAAAGTTATGGGAGTAGGAAAGGCACATGGGTTAATTCCAGCTGGATTTGGAGCACTTGATTTATTAAGAATTGAAGCAGGTCTGATACTGTTTGGAAATGAATTTGATGGACAAATAGATCCGTTTGAAGCAGGCGTTGGATTCACTGTTCCGCTTAAAACAAAAACAGATGATTTTATTGGAAAAAAAGAATTATTAAAAAGAAAAGAAAATCCACAAAAAAAATTAGTTGGATTAGAACTTATAGGCAAAGAAAAGGCTAATCATGGAGATTGTGTTCACATAGGAAGAGCTCAAGTTGGGGTAATAACTAGTGGATGTGTATCACCTACTTTAAATAAAAATATTGCATTATGTAGAATAGATATTGGTCACGCTGATTTAGATACAGAAGTTGAGGTTGGTAAGATTGATGGACACCAAAAAAGAATTTCTGCAAAAGTAGTGCCCTTCCCTCATTATGATCCTAAAAAAACAAGAGTTAGATCATAATTTTTAAATATGAATAAAGCTACTAAAGATCTTCTTGAATTTTGGGAAGAACAAATGAGGCTATCTCATACATCTAGCAACTATTTTTTTAGAAAATCTCCATCTCACTATCACATGATGTTATTGGTAATGAGTGCATACAAACTTAATCAAAATTTATCAGTTGAAGAACTAAAAACCAGGTTATTTAAAACTTCTCGTCCTAAATCTGCTTTAATTATTAATGAAGCTTGTGAAAAAGGTTTTTTCTTTTTAGAAAAAACATCAAAAGATCAAAGAAAAAAAT
>CACFZX010000043.1:0-2498 GCA_902570905.1 uncultured Pelagibacteraceae bacterium | reverse complement strand
ATAAAGGATTTAAATTTACTGAAAAATTTATTTTAAAAAACTGGAAAAAATATCTAGATCTTTCAGAACAAACATTTATTGATTCAAAAACCAAATTGCAAGAATACTCATTGAAATATTTTAAGAAATTGCCAACTTATAAGTTTATTTCTTCAAGCGGGCCAAGACATAATCCAAAATTTAAAATAGCAGTAAAACTTGAAAATACTATATTTTATGATGGTGTTGGTGACTCAAAAAAAAAAGCTGAGCAAAATGCTGCAAAAAATTTATTATTAAGTTTGGATTTATAATGCAGTGGGATGACGATGGATATTTACTTAATAGAAACAGATATGGTGAGAACTCAGCGATAATTGAATTTTATACCTCAGTACATGGCAAAGTCTCAGGTTTATTATATGGTGCTTCATCAAAAAAAATTAAAAATTATCTTTTAGTAGGAAACAAATTTCATATTTCATTTAAATCTAAAAATGAAAATCAATTAGGTTATTTCAAAATAGAAATTAATGAAATTACAACTCCACATTACCTAGATAATCCAAAAAAATTATCTTGTATTATAAGTACTATGAATTTAGTAAAATTACTAACCGTTGAAAATCAATCAAATAATGAGATTTTTAAACTTATTAATATTTTTTTTGAGAATTTAAATAAAGATAATTGGATTAATGAACTTATATTTTGGGAACTTAATTTATTTAAATTAATTGGATATGATCTTGAACTTAAAAGCATGGTGAGTAAAGAAACTGTAAACGGTGAGAATTTTTATTATGTATCAGGTAATGACCAAAAAAAATATGTCCCTTCATTTTTAATAGAAAATAACAAAAGTGAAAAAAACTTACCCCAAATTTTAAATGGTTTAAAACTGGTTACAGACTTTTTGGACAAATCTATATTGAAACCAAATAATATTATACATCCCAAATCTAGAATTGATTTTTTAAATATAATTAAAAATTGATTTATTTAAGTTTTTTCGCTATTTGATTTGCAAAATAAGTTACAACAGCATTTGCACCAGCTCTTTTAAAGGCAGTCAGAACTTCGATAATTGAATGTTCGTTTATTAATTTGTTTTTAATAGCATTTGAAATAATACTATATTCTCCAGATACTTGATATGCTAGAACTGGTAACTTAAAATTATCTTTTATATCTTTTATTATATCTAGGTAAGGCATACCTGGCTTGATCATCACCATGTCCGCACCTTCTTTTATATCTAATGCCACTTCTCTAATTGCCTCTAGTCGGTTGTTATAATCCATTTGATATGTTTTTTTATCACCCTTGAGGATTCTTTTTGAACCAACAGCATCTCTAAATGGCCCATAAAAATTTGAGGCATACTTTACAGCATAAGATAATATTTGTATGTCTTTGAAATTATTTTTATCTAATGCTTTTCTAATTTTTCCAATTCTACCGTCCATCATATCTGAAGGTGCTATTACATCACATCCCATTTCGGCTTGCAGCAAAGATTGCTTAATTAAAATATCTACAGTTTCATCATTTAAAATTTTATTATTATTTAATAATCCATCATGACCATGTGAAGTATAGGGATCTAATGCTACATCACACATTATTCCAATCGAATTTTTATACTTTTTTTTTACTAACTGAATAGCTTTGCAAACTAAATTATCTTGGTTCAATGATTCTGTTCCTAGGTTATTTTTAAGTTTAGGATTTGTAAAAGGGAATAATGCTATCATTGGGATTTTATTCGAAACTGATTTATCGACTATTTGTGTCAATCTGTCTACGCTATACCTATAAACATCAGGCATACTTTTTATCGGAATTTTTTTATTTTTACCTTCAACTAAAAATATTGGTTGTATAAGGTCATTAGCAGATAAATTGTTTTCCTTGACAAGTCTCCTTGACCATTCGTGTTGTCTACTTCTTCTTAATCTTAAATCCGGGTATTTTCCAGTGATAATCATTCTCAACAAATTTTATATATGCGACAATAGATATATGTATTATAAATATAAATAAAGTAATTATTTAAAAAATTATGACTCAAGTTATTCAATTAAACAAAAATCACAAATTAAATATTCACAGCGATTTTCAAAAGCAAGATATTAATTTTGATATAAAAAAATTACAAGATGCTTGCAATCAAGTTTTAAAAATAAAAGGATTTGATACTAGTCTAGGCATCCCACACTTTGCGGCTATATCTTTAAATCAAATACCTGGTGATCCAGATTCAATCAAAGGAAATAAGGTTAGGGGTGTTTATTGGACAAAACCTGACTCTTCAGGAAAAGAAGTTTTAAGAGATGTGAGTATAAATGAAAATAAGTATACAGAATTTGTTAAAGATTTTGAGCACACTTATTTTAAAGAAGTTTATGATGTCTTATCAAAGAAATATAAACTTGGAAGAGTAAGACTTTTGTTAAAAGAACCAAGATCAACTTTAAGTTGGCATCGTGACCCTGAACCAAGATTACACATACCTA
>CACFZX010000042.1:0-2814 GCA_902570905.1 uncultured Pelagibacteraceae bacterium | reverse complement strand
AAATTTTTAGATAAACATTTTACTTTAAAAAAAAAGAGCTGGTCACAAGTTTCTAAAATTATTATTGAAAAAAAAAATCTAATTCTAAGTTTAATTAATGATAATACTACTATTAAAGATAGTAACAAATTTGTTGGTTATAGAGGTAAAAAAGATAAACCAACCGCTATAATTTTAAAGAACAACAACCTTCATGTTGAAATAATAATAAATCCAGAAGCCTTTAGTGCAAAAAGTGATCCTGCAGGTATATCAGATATTATATTAGAGTCTGCTGTAACTACAATTTGCGACCATGAAGACTCTGTTGCTGGGGTTGATGCTCATGACAAAGTATTAGGATACAGAAATTGGTTAGGCTTAATGAAAGGAGATCTTAAGGCAGAATTTGATAAAAATGGAAAAAAATTAATAAGAAAATTGAATCCAGATAGAAAATTTATATTAAAGAATGGTGAGTTATCCTACTTACATGGGAGATCTCTGTTATTAAATAGAAATGTTGGTCATTTAATGACTAATCCATCAATTCTTTTATCTGATGGGTCTGAAATACCAGAAGGTATTATGGATGCTTTCATAATATCAGTTGCCTGTTTGCATGATTTGAAAATTAGAAAAAATTCTAGAAATGGTTCAATTTATATAGTTAAACCTAAAATGCATGGTCCTAAAGAGGCAAAGTTCACAGATCTTATTTTTAGTAAAGTTGAAACAGCAATAGGGTTAAAAAAAAATACAATTAAGTGTGGTATTATGGATGAAGAGAGAAGAACTTCAGTAAATTTAAAAGAGTGTATTAGAGCTTTAAAAAGTAGAGTATTTTTTATTAATACTGGTTTTCTAGATAGAACTGGTGATGAAATGCATACTTCAATGGAGGCTGGTCCAATGATTAAAAAGGGAGATATGAAAACTTCTTCTTGGATAAATGCTTACGAAAATAACAATGTCGATATTGGATTAGCTTGTGGTTTTTCAGGTTTGGCTCAAATTGGTAAGGGAATGTGGGCAATGCCTGATAAAATGTCAGATATGATGAAACAAAAAATATCCCACTTAGAGGCCGGAGCTAATTGTGCTTGGGTTCCATCGCCTACGGCAGCTGCACTTCATTCTCTTCACTACCATGATATAGATGTATTTAAAAAACAACATGAATTAAAAAAAAGAAAAAAAACTCAAGTATCTGAACTTTTAAATATACCAATCATCAAAAATCCTAATTGGTCTGTGGAAGATATAAATAAAGAGATATCAAATAGTGCACAGACAATACTTGGATATGTGGTAAGATGGATAGATCAGGGAATTGGATGTTCTAAGGTTCCTGATATTAATAACATTGGTTTAATGGAAGATAGGGCAACTTTAAGAATTTCATCACAACATATAGCTAACTGGCTTCATCATGGAGTTTGTAGCAAAAAACAGGTTTTAGAAATATTAAAAAAGATGGCAAAAGTAGTTGATAAACAAAATATAAATGACAATTTATATAAAAATATGTCTCCAGAATATGATAAATCAATCGCTTTTAAAACAGCTTGCGAATTGATATTTCAAGGAAGACATCAACCTTCAGGTTACACGGAACCACTTTTACATTTAAACAGAATTATAAAGAAAAATTAATTCTTCTAAATTTTTTTTCTATTTTTAAATGCTGAAATCAAAGTTCCATCATCTAAATTTTCTATTTCACCTCCAATAGGTAAACCTTGTGCTAACTTTGAAATTTTAATTTCAGTGTCCTTTAGACTATTTTGAATATAAAAGGCAGTAGTTTGTCCTTCAACTGTTGCGCTAGTAGCAAGAATGACTTCGTCAATTTTTTCTTCTTTAATTCTTTTTAATAAAGACTCTATTAACAAATCCTGTTTTGATGAACCATTCGAACTTGAACTTGAAATTGTCCCACCAAGTATGTGGTAATATCCTTGAAAGATATTTGAATTTTGGATTGTCCATTGATCAGCTAAATTTTCTACAACGCAAATTTTATCATATTTTTTTTTTACAATTTTACAATCGTTGTAACTACATTCAATAATATTAGATTTTAATGTTCCACAAATTTTACATCTAGAGATATTCTTATAGACCTCTGCCAGTGCTTTTGCCAAAGGTTTTGCAAGTTCGTTTCGGTTATTAATTAATTTTAGTACAATTCGTTTAGCTGATTTAGGACCTAAACCTGGAAGTTTAGATATTAATTTAATTAGTTCCTCAATTTCACTTATATTTTGCATCTACTATAAAGGCCACTTAAATCCGGGGATTCCTAAACCACCTGTAGCTTTTGATATTTCCTCTGAAGTCTTAATTTTTAGTTGAGATTTTGCATTATTATGAGCAGCTATAATTAAATCTTCAACTACATTTTTTTCCTCATTAAAAATTTTTTGTGAAATATGCAAATTTACAATTTCACCATCTCCATTAAGTGTAATTTTTACAGCATCCCCTCCTGATATACCCTCTGCTCTAATATTTTTAATTTTTTCCTGGCTATCTTTCATTGTACTTTCTAATTCCTTAGCCTTATCTAAAATTTTTGAGAAATCTGTCATTAGTTATTTTGATCTAATTCAATATCAATAAGTTCTACATCAGGAAATACTTCCTCAACTTTTTTAATAATTTTACTTTTCTCAGCTGAAGAGAATATTTGAGACTTATTAATTTTATCTGCTTCCTTTATAGTTGGATTACCGTTTTGCTTAGAGAATGCTATGATCCATCTCAAATTAGTCCATTCAAATAATTTAAGAGATAAATCTTTTACAAAATTTTTATTTAAATTTTCATTAA
>CACFZX010000041.1:0-2896 GCA_902570905.1 uncultured Pelagibacteraceae bacterium | reverse complement strand
TCTTTAAGTTTACAATTTCTACTATCAAAACTTAAATTTCTGAACTCATAGTGTTTTAATTTTTCAGGGATATTATTAAATAATTTTCCAATTAACATTTTGGTCAATTTAAACTCTTAATATTTTGTGGCTAAAATAGGTCCAATTTTTTCTATAATATTTCCAACAATTAAAACAGTAGTCCAGCCTGCAGTATTTCTCCAATTACCTTTGTAAGGTGTCCTTTCATCTCTATAATGATAAATATATTCCTTAGACGGTTTAGGTTCATCTAATAATACAAGTAAAACAAATTTAGGATTAGAAATTGGAAATACTGATACAAAAGTATTTATTTTGTCCTTAGTATAAATTCCATTTTTTACTTTATCTGCAGTTCCGGTTTTTCCTCCAACTTCATATCCATAAACATCGGCAAAATGTGCTGTACCTTCTTTGGAAGAGACAACTTTTCTCAAAATATTATTTATATTTTTACTTACATTCTCGTTTAAGATTTGGGTCCTAATTTTACTCTCCCCTGATTTAATAAGCGATGGTTTAATGTCATATCCTCCATTTGAAATTATTGAGTAGGCTTTGGCCAATTGTAGAGGTGTTGTTGTTATTCCATGACCAAATGACGTTGTTGCTAATTTACATTTCCCCCACCTAAAATTTAATGGCTGACCAACTTCATCAATATCAAATTGTATTTTGTCTATAACCCCAATTTTTTCTAAAAAAGACTTATAATTATCAATTCCAACTTTCTGAGCAATTCTCACTGAACCAATATTTGATGATCTAATTAGTATCTGCTCCGCACTTAAATCTGTAGGAAGTTTTTCATCATATTCTGAAATAGGATTTCCAGCACAATAAATTTTTTTTTCTAATTTTTCAAACATAGTATTAGGTTCTAAAATTTTATGCTGAAAAGCTGAAGCTAAAGTTAAAGTCTTAAATACAGAACCTAATTCATAAACACCTTTTGTAATTTTGTTAGTGTAATTTAAATCCTTAATAGTCTGTCTTTTATTTAAATTAAAATCAGGTAAAGATATTAATGACAATACCTCACCAGAATTTATGTTCATTAAAATAGCTGCGCTACCAACATTTTGAAAAATCTCTTCAGATTTAATTAATTCCTCTCTAATCAAGTATTGTAAATCTGTATCAATAGTTAGTTTTAGAGGATTAATATTTTTCTTTAATTGATCGTTGAAGGACATCTCAAGTCCAGAAATACCGTTATTATTATCATCAATTTGTCCAATTATATGACTAAATAAATTTTTTTGAGGATATATTCTTGAGACTTTTTCTTCTAAGATTATTGATTTGTCACCTAATAAGAGGACTTGATTTAGTTGATCTTGAGTAATTTTTTTTTTTATATAAAAGAATTTTTTTTTATTTAATTTTTTTTCAATAGTTTCAAAATCCTCAATGCTTTGGTCTTGAAAAATTAATCTTAAATTTAGTAGTAACCTTTTTTTATCAATAACCAAATTAGGATTTAAACCTACATTTGTAGTAAAAACTGTTTTTGCAAGAATATTACCATTTCTATCAAGTATAGAAGATCTATAATTCAAATCATTTGAAAAATTATTTATTACATTTTTTTTTAAGGAACCAAGATAAATTGATTTAACTGAAAAAATTATTGAAATACCAAAAAAAATAAAAAAAATAAAAGCCACTCTATTAAATGAAATATTTAGACCTGTCTTAGAATTATTAAAAGATAATTGACTTTCATATTCTTCTAACTCAAATAATTTATTATTGTTCTTTTGTTTCATGTGTTTTTTTTTGAATAAATTTATTAATAACTAATTTTTTTTTTTCAAATTTAATTGATGAAATGTTTTCAATTTCAATCATCGTTAGTTCATCATCAAAATATTTTGTTTGATATTCAAATAGCTTTTCAGGAGAGGTTAAATAATTGTGTTCTAATAAAATAAGTTCATATTTATTTTTAAAAATTCTCAATTCTTCTTTCCCATTAAAAATTTCTTTTTCAATTTTTTTTGTTGTACCTTTGATATAGGTTGTAAATAAAATTAAGAAAATTATGGGTATAATTGCAAAAATTCTTCTCATAAGTTCAGCAAATTTTTTCTATATCAAGCAAATACTTGAATTTTTTTTTAAAATCTGAGAAATCCTGATTTTCATTTATTTTAAATGCATATCTAAGTTTGGCTGATCTTGAAGGTGGGTTTTTTAAAATTTCATTCTTTTCTGGAATTAAAGGTTTTTTTTGAGGTAAATTAAATAATATTTTTTTTCTTTCTTTTTCAGGTAAATACCTTGAGGAATTTTTATTTTGTGAATAATGATGAAAGAAATATTTAACAATCTTATCCTCAATAGAATGAAAAGAAACTACAACAATAACTCCTCCTTTAGGAAGTAATTTGAAACTACGGATAAGACTATCAATAAGTTCACTTATCTCTTTATTTACAAATATTCTTAATGCTTGAAAAACTTTTGTTGAATTATGAATTTTTTTAAACTTTTTTTTATATACACTGTCAATTATTTTTACTAAATCCTGAGTTTCAATATTTTTTGACTTCCTAAAATTAATTATTTTTCTTGCTATATTATTAGCTTTTTTTTCGTCTCCAAAAGAATAAAATATTTTTGATAGAGACGATTGATCAAAATCATTTACAATTTCACTTGCAGAAAACTCATTTAATCCCATCCGCATATTCAATTTACCCTTTGACGAAAAAGAGAGACCTTTTTCTGGGTCTTTTATTTGAGTAGTAGAATATCCTAAATCAAATATTATTCCTTTTAGAATATTTTTATTTATTTTTATCCTGTTAATTTCGCTAAATTTTATATTTTCAAATTTAAATCTATTTTTATATTTTTTTTCGAACTT
>CACFZX010000040.1:0-2987 GCA_902570905.1 uncultured Pelagibacteraceae bacterium | reverse complement strand
GGAGGTATAGCTACAGTTAAACTTTTTTCACTTTTATAATAAAAAGTAAAAAAAACTAACAGTGGCCCAAAATCGGTGATAAATTTGATAAAAGATTTATTCACTAGGACATATTAACATAATTACAAAACTTTAATATTTTTTTTATTGATTTTTTCTTCTAAATATCCATATTTACAAATGTGAGTATTCAAAAAGCAAAATTTTCAATTGGGGATATTGTAAAGCATAAACACTTTGATTTTAGAGGTGTTATTTATGATGTTGATTTTGAATTTAATAACTCTGAGGAATGGTACCAATCAATACCGAAAAATGTAAGACCTAGAAAGGACCAGCCTTTTTATCACCTTTTAGCTGAGAATGAGGAGGTAACATATGAGGCGTATGTGTCTGAGCAAAATTTATTAGTGGATGATTCTGATGAACCAATAAAACATCCTTTGATAAATGAGATTTTTTCAGGAAAAAAGGGTTCTACCTATTTTAAACCCTCAAACTAATAGATGTCATTATTTCAACACAAATAACACCAAACTTAGACATACCTTATAAGTATAATTAGTATATCTGATCAAGGATACTAATTAATTCCCTTATTTATCTCCCTCTAAAGTATTCTTGATCGGAATTTAATCAAAAAATATAAACAATTTAATTTTTTAATATATATAACTTCTAAAATGTTAAAAAATTTTGAACCTAATAAAATCTTTGTAATTACATCAAAAGCACCAAAGTATGTTCTTGGTTTATTTTTTATAATTGTTTTTATTGGGTTAATAGAAGCTTTAATTCTTTCTCCAGAAGACTATCAACAAAGTCATTCTGTTAGAATAATGTATGTTCATGTTCCATCAGCCTGGATATCCCTTGGAACGTTTTCTGCGATTGCGATATTATCTTTTTTAATATTATTTTTTAAAAATAAACCATCAATATTAATTGCAAAAAGTTTAGCACCATCGGGTTTAGTTTTTAGCATAATAGCATTGGTTACAGGTTCAATATGGGGCAAACCAACCTGGGGAACATGGTGGGCATGGGATGCAAGGATTACATCAATGTTAATATTGTGTTTATTTTACTTTATTTATATTATTGCTTGGAGGATTTATCAGGACACAGAAAAAGTTAATAAAGTCACTTCGTTTATCGCACTTATAGGTGCAGTAAATTTACCTATAGTTAAATACTCAGTTGATTGGTGGTCAACTTTACATCAGCCATCATCAGTAAGTGTATTTGAAAAAACATCCATACACCACACTATGTTGATACCCTTAGCTTTAATGACTGCGGCATTTGCACTATTTTCACTTCTGATTTTTTTGATGAAATATAATACAGAACTGATAAAGGTAAAAAATAAAGGATTAGATAGATTATGATAAACGAAATTATCTTTATGAATGGCTACGGTATATATGTTTGGTCTTCATTTTTATTTACTTTTATGTGTTTTGGATCTTTATATATGATTATAAAAGCTCAGTTGGTCAGAGAACAGTCCAAGTTTAATGAAAAATTTAAAACTTTAAATCCAGAAGAAAAGAAAACTGCTAGAGCCCAGAAAACACACAAAGGAATATTAGAAATTAATTCTACTTCAAAAATTTAATATCACTATTCATGTATGGTAAAAAGGTTAAGTTAAGATTTATTTTTTTATCATCAATTTTTTTAATATTAATTCTTTCTGTTTTTTTAATTTTAAAATCTCTAGAAGAAAATGTTGTATATTTTATATCACCATCAGAAATAAAAAGCTTAAACGAAATTGATAACAATAAAAAGATAAGAGTTGGTGGAATGGTGAAGAAAAACTCAATTCAAATGAATCAAAGTACCATTAATTTTGTAATTACTGATTTTAAAAATGAAATAAATGTTATTTATTCAGGTGCTATTCCGAACTTATTTGGAGAGGGTAAAGGAGTTGTAGCAGAAGGCTTTCTAAATGATAGAAGTTACTTAAAAGCAAAAAAAATATTAGCAAAACACGATGAGAACTACATGCCACCCGAAGTTAAAGATGCATTGGAGGAAAAAAATTGATTGCAAGTAAACTAGGATATTATTCTCTTTTATTAGGTTTTGCTATCTCGTCATTTTTACTTTTTTACTCACTTAATTCATTTAAAAAAAACAAATTGAGCATAGAGTCAAATTTAGTATCTGTGATGTCTATCCAACTATTTAGTGTTTTTTTAAGTTTTGTATCTTTAATTTATTGTTTTTTGATCTCTGATTTTAGTAATGAAACTGTTTATAATAATTCTCACACAACAAAGCCTATTTTCTACAAAATTTCAGGGTCCTGGGGAAATCATGAAGGGAGTTTATTACTTTGGTTGTTAGTACTTACTTTGTTTATTTTTTTATTTGTAATTTTTTCAAAAAAACAACCAATTAAATACAGATTTTTAACAATTTTTTTTCAACAACTAATAATCACTGGTTTTTTTTTATTTTTAATTTTAACTTCAAATCCATTTAATCTTTTACTGCCAGTTCCTAAAGAAGGATTGGGTCTAAATCCGATTTTACAAGATCCTGCTTTAGCCATTCATCCACCTATATTATATTTGGGATATGTGGGAACTTCCATTATATTTTCTGCATCTTTATCATCATTAGTAAATAAAAATGTTAATTCTGATTGGGCAAAACATGTAAAAAAATGGACATTATTAACATGGGTTTTTTTAACTATTGGAATTTTACTTGGATCAATTTGGGCTTACTATGAATTAGGTTGGGGAGGTTTTTGGTTTTGGGACCCAGTTGAAAATGTTTCTTTGATACCTTGGTTATGTTTAACTGCACTTTTACATACTTTAACTGTACTTGAAAAACGAAACCTTTTAAAATCATGGACAATTATATTATCAATTGCAACATTCACTTTTAGTATGAGCGGAACATTTTTAGTAAGATCTGGTATATTAAATTCTGTTCATACTTTTGCAAATGATCCTGAAAGA
>CACFZX010000039.1:0-3178 GCA_902570905.1 uncultured Pelagibacteraceae bacterium | reverse complement strand
ATCTAAATCTGAGGTCATTGATATTAAAATTAAAGAGGATGATGAGATTGAAGTAGAAAATATAAAACTTAGAGCTTTGTATACTCCAGGTCATACCGACTGTTCATATAGTTATTTAATGAATGATAGAGTGTTTACTGGTGACACACTCCTAATAAATGGGACAGGAAGAACAGACTTTCAAAATGGAAATGCATATGATGCTTATAATTCATTGTTTAATAAGTTGTTAAAACTGCCAGAAAAAACCTTAGTTTATCCAGCTCATGATTATAATGGTAAAAAATTTTCAAGTATCGAGAATGAGAAAAAAAATAACCCAAGATTACAAGTATCCTCGCCAGATCAGTATGCAGAAATAATGGATAATCTTAATTTAGCAAATCCTAAAATGATGGATGTCGCAGTACCAGCTAACGTAAAAGGTCTCACTTTAGATCAAATAAATTAGGTTTAATTTTTTAAATAAATCACTATATAAACCGTCATGAACAGCTACTTACAATCTATTATTGATAGAGATCCTGCAGCAAGGTCAAAGCTAAGTGTAATTCTCACTTACCCCGGGGTTAAAGCAGTTTTTTTATATAAGATTGCTAATTTTTTTTCTGTAGCAAAATTTTATCTAGTGGCAAGAATGATTTCTCAGTTTGCAAGGTTTATTACTGGGATAGAAATACATCCTGCTGCAAAAATTGGGAAAAATTTATTTATAGATCATGGAATGGGAGTTGTGATTGGAGAAACTTCAGATATTGGAGATAATGTAACTATTTATCATAATGCTACACTAGGTGGAATTTCACCAAGTATAAATTCAAATGAACAAAGGCATGTAAAAAGACACCCAACTTTAAAAGATAATGTTGTAGTTGGTTCTGGTGCGCAAGTTTTGGGCCCAATTGAAGTTGGAAAGAATGCAAAGATAGGATCAAATGCTGTTGTAACTAAGGATGTTCCTGAGAATGCAGTTATGATTGGTATACCTGCAAGAAATGTTGGAACCACAACTGAAGAATTTAAACCTTACGCTGTAACTGAAGAAAGTAAGGAAAGTGATTAATGAAAAAATATCATAACGATTTTTTACAATCGATAGGTAATACACCACTAATAAAACTCAAAGCAGCCTCTGAGATAACAGGTTGTAATATTTTTGGTAAAGCAGAATATTTAAATCCTGGTGGATCAGTGAAAGATAGAGCGGCACTTGCACTTATAAAGGATGCAGAAAATAAAAAATTAATATCTAAAGGTGGAACTATTGTTGAAGGAACAGCTGGTAATACGGGTATAGGTTTATGCTTACTTGGCAACTCACTTGGTTATAAAACTATTATTGTAATGAATGATAATCAAACACAAGAAAAAAAAGATACTCTAAAAAATATTGGAGCAGATTTAAGATTAGTGCCTGCAAAGCCTTATAAAGATGATGGTAATTATGTAAAAGTTGCAGGAAGACTAGCAGAAGAATTAAAAAGTTCTAATAACCATGGTGTCGTTTGGGCAAATCAATTTGACAATACCGCTAATGCTAAAGGTCATTATGAAACAACTGGGCCTGAAATATGGGAACAAACTGATGGTAAAATTGATGGATTTGTATGTGCATCAGGAACGGGAGGAACAATTGGAGGAATAAGCTCTTACCTAAAAGAAAAAAATAAAAACATTAAAATATATTTATCTGATCCAACTGGTTCTGCACTTTATAATTACATTCAAAACGGTGAATTAAAATCTGAAGGTGGCTCAATTACTGAAGGAATAGGATCGAGTAGAATAACAAAAAATTTTGCTGAAGCAAAAATAGATGGTGCTTTCTCTATTAGTGATCATGAATCATTACCAATATTATATGATCTAATTCAAAATGAAGGTTTAAGTCTTGGTACAAGTTGTGGTGTTAATATTGCAGGTGCTATTAAATTGGGTAAAGAGCTAGGTCCTGGAAAAACTATTGTAACAATTCTTTGTGATAAGTCAGATAAATACAACTCTAAGATGTTCAATAAATCCTTTTTAAAAGAAAAAGGCCTTCCTTATCCTGATTGGATATAATTACGCATACCTGAATTGTAACAAATACGTTACAAATTTCTGATACATTTAAATAGATTAAATTTTTGATAAAGGAGAAAAAAATGGAAAAAGAAATGTTAGTATACGTTGATTTAAAAGAAGGTAAGTTTGAAAAATTCATGGGATGGATGCAATCTGATGAAGGAATGAGTGTGAGAAAATCTGCAGCCTATCCAGAAAAAACTATTGGAGCAGTAACACCTGATAAAGGTGGAATAATGTTTAAAGTACATGTCCACAATGTAGATGCAATGAAACAATTAGTATCTGGAACACATCCAGTTGGAAAACCAATTTATGATGAGTGTGTAAACAGTATGACTGCTTGGGATTTAACTAAGGTAGATATGTAAATGAAAAAAGTTTTATTTATTATTTTATCAAGTTTATTTTTATCAAATATTGTATTAGCGGGTATGTCAGATGCTGACAAAACTAAAGCATGGGAATGTAGTGGAATTTATATGGCTAATTACTTTTTACCTTCGGGTGAAACTTTTGAGTATAGTATGAAAGAAAAATCTATGGCATCTGTAAAAGTTTTAAAAGAATATGCACTAGAAATTGGAATTCCTGAAAAAGAATGGGATGACGGGGTTAACAAAGGTGTAGATAAACATTATGGCTCTAAGTTTGATGAAGCAAAAACAGAAGATTGTCATAAATTTGTAAACTCTAAAGTCCCTAATGGTGAGGAAAGAGTGAAAAAAGTGATACAAACTTTATACTAAATAAAAAGGAGTATATATGGCTAAGTTTTATCTAATTGGTAAAATAAGTGAAGAGTTAATGAAGAGAATGCAGAATGATCCTTCAGCTGATAGATACGCATCTACAAAAAAAGTAACTGAAGCTGCAGGATTAAAACTGATTAGTTACGAGTGGGTTAGAGGAAGGTTTGATGTAATATCATGCGTAGAAGGAGAATACGACCAGGCTCTTGCTTTAAAAATCGCCTTTAAAAATTCAGGGCTCATGGATGATTTAATGGTACATGAAGTTATTGATTATAATAAAGCTTTTCAAAACGCTGCCAATGCTGCTAATACAGTTATTAAACCTGGCAAGTAATGGCTGAGATTAATATAATAAT
>CACFZX010000038.1:0-3282 GCA_902570905.1 uncultured Pelagibacteraceae bacterium | reverse complement strand
CATCAGCAGGTATAGGTATGGTTACATCAATTGTTTCATCAATTACCAAAAATCCAGTTGATAAAAATATCGCAATGACTGGGGAAGTAACTATTACAGGTCAAGTTTTACCTATTGGTGGATTGAAAGAAAAATTATTAGCTGCACACAGAGCAGGCATTAATCAAGTTATAATACCTAAAGAGAATGAAAAAGATTTAATAGATATACCCAAAAAAGTTAGAGAGGATATAAAAATAACTCCTGTTGAAAATGTAGATGAGGTATTAAAAATTGCACTTAAAAATGAACTGAAAAAAGTTGAGTGGACAGAAGTGGAAAATATTTCAAAATCGGAGAAAGATCAAAAATCTCAAGCAAGTATTCAGTAAATAACAATTTACATTAACATCGCCTTGTTGTATTAGTACCATGTTTTTGGGCGGTTAGCTCAGTTGGTAGAGCATCTCGTTTACACCGAGGGGGTCAAAGGTTCGAGTCCTTTACTGCCCACCAAAAATGGGGGGGTGTAGCTCAGTTGGTTAGAGCGATCGCCTGTCACGCGATAGGTCGAGGGTTCGAGTCCCTTCACTCCCGCCAAAAATGATAATAATTCTCAAAAACTTAAATTAATGAATATTGAGGCCTTAAAAAACGTGACTAAATTACACTTCAAATTGATCTAAAATTACATATATCTAATCAACATACTTAACAATAATGCTATTTAAATAGCTTTAATATAATATAAAAACTAATATAATATGATTCCTTTCAGTATTTTCTTATTCAAAGACTTTATAAATTAACAGATTTATTATGCTTGCAGATTTTTTAAAAGATTATTTACCAATTATTTTATTCCTAATTATTGCTTTAGGATTAAGTTGTTTTTTTATAATATTAAATTATTTACTTTCACCCAAAAATCCAGATCCAGAAAAATTATCTGCCTATGAGTGTGGTTTTGAACCATTTAATGACTCAAGAATGGAATTCGATGTAAGGTTTTATTTAGTAGCAATACTTTTTATTATATTTGATCTTGAGATTGCGTTTCTATTTCCTTGGGCGATATCGCTAGGAAAAATTGGTGTATTTGGCTTTGTTTCAATGATGATATTTTTATTTATTCTTACAGTAGGATTTGTCTACGAGTGGAAAAAAGGAGCTTTAGATTGGGAATAAGATGACTTTTAATAATAGAGAAAAAGAAATAAAAAAATGAGTAAGAAAGATATTGTAATTACATCTGCATTTAGAACAGCTATTGGATCATTTAAAGGAAGCTTGGGACAGCTTAAAGCTCATCAATTAGGCTCAAGTGTAATCAAAAAATGTTTAAGTCATTCAAAATTAAATAATTTTGATGTTGATGAAATTTTTATGGGCCAAGTTCTTCAAGCAGGAGGTGGCCAAAATCCTGCACGACAGGCAGCTATGGATGCGGGAATTGATAAATCAAAAACAGCAACAACTATAAATCAAGTTTGTGGGTCAGGTTTATCAGCTATAAGCTTAGGTTATAATTCATTAAAAATAAATGATAACAAAATTGTAATTGCAGGAGGTCAAGAAAGTATGACCAATTCTCCGCATTATATTAATTTTAGGGAAAATGAAAATATTAAAAAAGAAAATCTAAAAGATACAATGTTAGTTGACGGATTAATTGATGCTTACAATCATTATCATATGGGTGTTACTGCTGAAAATGTTGCAACAAAATTTAATATTAGTAGAAATGAACAAGACGAGTTTGCCTATAACTCACAAAAAAAAGCTATAGAAGCAATTAAATCTAAAAAATTTGAACAAGAAATCGTACCAATTAAATTATCAGATAAAACCTTTGAGAAAGATGAGCACCCAAGAGAAAATATAGAATTAAATAAATTAGCTGAACTCAAAACAGTTTTTAAAGAAAATGGTTCAGTTACAGCTGGTAATTCATCTGGATTAAATGACGGAGCAGCAGGAATTGTATTAATGCATTCAGAAACAGCATTGAAAAAAAAATTACTTCCTTTAGGTCGAATAGTTTCATGGGCTCAATGTGGTGTTGATCCCTCTATAATGGGTACTGGACCCATACCTGCTGTAAAGCTTGCTCTCGAAAAGGCTGGATGGAATAAAAATGATTTAGACTTAATAGAGTCTAATGAAGCTTTTGCAGCACAATCGATTGCTGTAATTAAAGAATTAGATTTAAATCCAAAAATAGTCAACGTAAATGGAGGAGCAATAGCCCTAGGTCATCCTATAGGAGCTTCTGGTGCTAGAATTTTAGTAACTTTAATTCATGAATTGAACAAAAAAAAATTAAAAAAAGGTATAGCAACACTTTGTATTGGGGGTGGCATGGGAATTGCAATGTGTGTTGAAACAGAAAATTAATTTAAATTCTGGATTATAAAATCAGAAAATACACTTAAACCATCTTCATTTAAATGTGTATCATCTTTAAAAAAAATAAATTTATTAGATAAAAGTTTCTTTTGAGCTTCTTTCTTAAAATAATCTGTACTATCTAAAATTTTTGTATTTTGGAATAATGAAATATTCGATAATTTTTCCTCAAAATCAAAATCGTAACAGTCATAGTTATCTATATACTCACAATAAACTTGAGCTTTTGAGGGCACTATTATTAGTATATCTGGACCAAATTCTTTATAAATATTAAATTCATCTGAAAAATTTATATCTATATCTGGTTTAACAAAATATCTTTTATAAAAAAAAATATTTTCACCATTTATTTTTAGGCTTTTATCAATTCTCTGCTCAAGCTTTTGTTTTTTCAGTAAATTAGTTATGAATTTAATTCTTGTATAAAAGTCAAAAAATTCTTTTAATTCAAAGTAATTCTTTAAAACTCTATTACCTAATTTCATAGAGTAATTAATTTGAGTTGTTTCATAATTTAAAAAATCATTACCGGGAAAAATTATCATTATATATTTTTTATCTTTATTCAAATTTTTAAAATATTTAATAGTTTCAAAATAATGGCCCATATCTGTACCAGTTAAAGATGCATTATAAAATTTTTGCTCACTTTTGCTGTTAAGTTGAATGTTGATTAAATCCTTCTGGTCAATTCTATGATTATGAAATAAGCTATCACCAATTAAAACATATTCAGCAGTATTAAAATCTATATTATTCCTATAGCCTAAATTATCAGTTTTAATATTAATGGATCTTATATTATTTTTATTATTAGGATCCATATTACCTCCATAAATTTCAGTATCCATGTTCAGGTTTTTAACACCAATGAGGAAATGTTTTTCATAA
>CACFZX010000037.1:0-3559 GCA_902570905.1 uncultured Pelagibacteraceae bacterium | reverse complement strand
GCTGATAAAACTGTTAGATCTGAATTAAATTTATTAATTTCATTTTTAAGGCCCAATACTTTTTGTAAAACTTTTTGTCTATTAAAATCACCATATACAATTTTTGACACTAAATTTTCACCTTTTAAAATAATCTTTGCTTTTGAATTATGAACTGTAATTAAATTTATTTTTGTTTTATATTTTTTTTTTAAAAATCTTAGTAATGGTAAATGAAAAATTAAATCTCCAATCCCTCTATAGGGGGAAACAACTAAAATTTTCATAATAATACAATATATATATTCTATGAAAATAAATATAAATATGATAATTCACATTACTCATGAAAAAAATAATTATAACTGGTGGTTTAGGTTACATTGGCTCTGAATTATGTAAGATATATTCTGGATATAGCTGGAATGATAAAGTTATAGTTATTGATAACAGATTTATCTCAGAAAGAATCAATCAACTACGAAAATGGAATATGGAGTTTATTCATGGTGACATTTTAGATAAAGAATTAATTAAAAAATATTGCCATGATGCAGATATAGTTCATCATTTAGCAGGTATTACTGATGTCCCAAGAGTAAAAAGTGAGGCAAGTGTTGAAAAAGAAAAAAAAATTAAGATTGTTGCTGAAGAAGGGACTCAGAATATTTTAGATGTAATAGATGATAATTGTAAAATTATTATGCCTTCTACTCACGTGGTGTACGAAGGTATTAATGAAGTAAGAAAAGATATTTTAGAAAATGAGGAGACTTGTCCAGTTCTTGCTTATGGAAAATCTAAAGACTTTAATGAAAAACAGCTTAAAAATTCAGGTAAAAAATTTATCATTATAAGGTTGGGATCAGTTTATGGATATTCTACTGATACTGCAAGAATAGATATAATGGCAAATTTTTTTTCAAAAATGGCCTCTCAAAATGGGATATTAAAATTATTTGGAGGCGGAAGGCAATTAAAAAGTCTTGTTCCATTAATTGATGTAGCAAGATGTTTTAAATTTATGGAGGAAAGAGATGAGATAAATAATGAATTGTATAATTTTACAAAAGATACAGTGACAGTAAAACAAGTAGCTGAAATTTGTAAAAAATTCAATCCAAGAGTACAGCTTAAAGAAACAAATGATGAAATTCCCAACTTAGGATTTTCTTTATCAAATAAAAAAATTTTAAATACAGGCTTTAAATTTCTTTATAATCTTGAAGAAAGCATAAAAGAAATGATTGCTAAATGGTCAGAGCAAAATATTACAAAAGAATTAGAATATGTTCTAGATGGTCAAAATGAGTATAAAGACTCAAGAGGAAAAATTAGCAATCATGAACTTACAGAACCAATAAATATGATAGGATTAATTGACTCAAAAGAAGGAACTGTAAGAGCTAATCACTTTCATCCACAGCAGGAACAAAAATGTCTTTTTATTAAAGGTCAAATAATTGAAGTATTCCAAGATTTGTTAAATCCTGGCTCACCAAAAATCACACAGGTGGTTAACGAAGGTCAACAGTCTATAATTAAACCTAATGTTGCACATACCATGGTGTTTTCAAAAGATACAATTTTTTTAAATTTGGTTAGGGGTGAAAGAGAGCATGAAAATTATGGGATTACCCATACTATAAGACATACTCTTGTTGATGAAGAGGAAAAAAACTTATTACTAAGTTGTTATAAATTTAATTGTAGATGTTGTGGCAATACAAAACTCAAAAGAGTTATTTCTTTGGGGTATCAACCTCTTGCAAATAATTTGTTATCAAAAAAAGATCAAAAAACAGAACTCTATCCTTTAGAAATAAACTACTGTGATAAATGTCATAATTGTCAGCTATCTGTAGCTGTAGATTCAAAAAAAATGTTTTCTAACTATTTTTATCTATCATCAACATCAAATAAATTTAAAGAACATTTTAAAGATGCTGCAAATAAGTATATTAAAGAATTTAAGTTAAACCCAAAAAAATCTTATATTATAGATGTAGGAAGTAATGATGGTATTGGATTACAACCTTTTAAAGACCTTCAATTTAAAAAAATTTTAGGTGTAGAACCTGCAAAAAACTTAGCAAAAATATCTAATAAGAAAAAAATTAAAACTATAAACACTTTCTTAAATCAAAGAAGTCTTAAAAAAATAAAAAAAGGTGCTGATCTTGTCCTAGCCTCAAATGTTTTTGCACATTCAGATGATTTAAAAAATATGGCTAATTGCATGCTTAAGTTAATTAAGACAAACGGTACAATTATTATTGAGGTTCAATATCTTTTAAAAACACTAAAAGATTTGACTTTTGATAATATTTATCATGAGCACTATAATTACTGGTCTTTAACATCTTTAAATTATTTTTTTAATAGCATTTCATCTAAAATTTATAAGGCAGAAAAAATAGATACACATGGGGGTTCCTTGAGAGTATATATATCTAAAAATCAAAAGGTAAAAATTCAAAGTAGTGTTACAGAAATTTTAAAAGAAGAGGAAAAATTTGGAATTAAAGATTTTAAAACTTATAAAAATTTTGAAAAAAAAATTTTACAAATAAAAACAAATGTTAGAAAAAACTTAAAAAAGTTATTAAATAGTCACAAAAAGATTGTAGGTTATGGTTCTCCAGCTAAAGCTACAACAGCTTTAAATTTTTTTGGGATTTCAAAAGAAATTGAATGTATTATTGAGGATAACAAACTGAAACATGGAAAATTCATACCTGGGGTTAAAATACCAATAATTTCAAAAAAAAAACTAAAAACTAAACCCAAATGTGTTCTAGTGTTGGCGTGGAATTTTTTTGATGAAATTAAAAAAAACAACCAAGATTTATCAAAAAACTTCGTATCTATATCTGAATTAAAAAATTAAGCCAGCCAATCTTTGTATTTTTCATAATTATTTTGAATATAATTTGGTAAGTCATTTAAAGTTGCTACTCTTAAAGTTTCATTTTTATTAAAAAAATTCTTTTGTTCCTTAATGCACTGATCCAGTAAATTTTTATTTTTAAAATATTCAGTGTTATGTTCTGAGTGAGCATAAGACTCTAGTTTACCAATAATACTTTCTGAAGTTCTTAACCATCCAAAGTGCCATCCACCATTATCAATTATTCTGATATTTCTTGAGTACCTTGGGGAAAACAGTTTATCTAATCTAAAAAAACTATATTTTTTTGTTCTTAAACTTCTGAGCCATTGTAATGACTTTAAATTTTGAAATTTACAAATTTTTGATCCTATCCACTTTTCATTTAAACACAAATTTAATTTATACATCGAATGTACTTGAGAGAAAGCAATAATATTATTACCAACTTGGTTTATTGCAATTTTTTTTAGATTAGGAATTTCATCGATATCAGAAAGCAAAATCAAGTCATTTTTATCAGCATCATGCAATCCTTTAGATAAATAATTTCTTTGAAATTGATCTCTACCGTGGGGTTCTTTAATATTTTCAAATTTTTCCACATAATAATATCTAATTTTATTTTTAAATTTAGATATTAAATCTTTATTTATATTTTGAGTTTTTTTATTCCCCTGATGAGTTTCT
>CACFZX010000036.1:0-4886 GCA_902570905.1 uncultured Pelagibacteraceae bacterium | reverse complement strand
AATGAAAGAAAATAGGGGTCATGCAAGATGTAATGCTGCAGGACTAAAATATATATTCGAAAATGAGGAATTTGATTATGTTATTCCAATGGATGGAGATGGAGAAGATCGTCCAGAAGAAATTAAAAATTTTGTTGATTATTTAAGTAATTCAGAAGGGCAAGCCATCGTTGGAGAGAGAATTAAAAGATCCGAAGGTTCGTTTTTCAAACTTTGTTATTCTATCCATAAAATACTCACATATTCTTTTACAGGTAGATCAATTAAGTTTGGAAATTATACTTGTTTACCAAAGTCTGTAGTTCATAAAATGATAAATGAAAAGGCTAGCTGGAGTAGTTTCTCTGGATCCTTAACCAAAGTCACAAATAATAGAGCAAGTATTCCATCAGAAAGAGGATCAAGATATTTTGGACCTTCTAAAATGAGTTTTAAAAATCTTTTAGTTCACTCATTGTCTATAATATCTGTTTTCAAATATAATGTCTTAGTAAGATCAGTTCTATTTTTATTAGTATATTTCTTTATAATTTTTGATAATATTTCAAATATTACTTTAATTCCATTCTATTTAATTATTTTATTTAATTTAATGACTTTTTATATTTCTAACAGAGAAAATATTGAGGAATTAAATAATTCTTCCAAAAATATAAATAGTATTGAAATTATTAAATAGTAAATTTATTATAGAATATGAAGAATTTTTTTAGGAAGGTTGCTTTTGGGATCGGACCTAATGAAAAAGTGCCCAATGATCCATTGACTTGGTCTTTAAATCAAATAAATCAAATTCCCGAATTATCATGGAAAGGTAAAATTTATACTGAGAAAGAATTAAGAAAATATTATAGAGAATGGGTATATGGAGATAGAAAAGTCTTAAGAAAAAAATATAAAGATAATAAAACTCTTTATAAAATTAAAAAGGATGAATTAAGACATAAAACAGGCCAAAAATTTTGGGAGTCTTTAGAATTAACTATTCGTCATAATGAAGCAATAAATGGTAACAACCCTGTTCTAACTAAATTTTGGTTATTCTGGAATAATTTTTTTGCAATAAGTGATAAAGATTTCTTGGCAAACTATTCTACAGGAGCCTATCATAGAGAAATTATTAGACCAAACCTAAATCAGTCATTTGAAAAAATGGTATATGATGCGACAGTTTCTTGGGCCATGATACATCATTTAGATAATAGTGAAAGTGCAGGCCCAAAAAGTGTTACCGCGCATGAGGATTGGCGTAGAAGAAAAAAAAGACCCGCTACCATTAATGAAAATCACGCAAGAGAGTTACTTGAACTGCATACAGTTTCTCCTAAAGCTGGATATACACAAGAAGATATTATTCAATTAGCTTATATTATGACAGGCTGGCAGCAGAGGTGGAGTAAATCTAAATTAGAAACAGGAAATGTTTGGTTTAATTCTGAATATCATCAACCAGGAAAAAAAATTGTTTTAGAAAAAGAGTATAAAAAGGGAAAGAAATCTTTAAAGGCAGTAATTAAAGATTTGGTAAATCATCCAAATTGTAGAGATTTTATAGCTATGAGATTATGTAGATTTTTAATTACAGATGAACCAACTCAAGAGATGAAAGATCCAATAATTAAAGCTTTTAAAGATAGTGATGGATTTCTTCCAGAAATTCATAAGGCGGCACTTAAAGTAGCATTTAAATATAATGATAAGTTTAGGAAATTTCAAACACCAGAAAATTGGTTTATTCAAGTTGCTAAAGTTTCAGAATTGGATTGGCCACCATCGCCTAAAATTATGGATAGTTATGAATTAGGGTTTAAACCAACAAAAAAGCAACGTTTGCCTGAAAAAATGTTAAATGAACTCGGACATCATCCTTACAGAGCAAAACAACCTAATGGATGGTCTGATATTTCAATAGATTGGTTGTCCCCTGAACTTTTGATTAGGAGACTTGTGTTTGCAAAAGAAAGTTATGCATTTTCAAAATCTAATAATAATAATATTGAATTTTACGAAAAAATTATAAATAGAAATTTTGATAATCCTGAAAAAATTATGAGTTATTTAAGCAAAACTAATTCTTTTTATCAAAAACAAACTTTATTATTTAATCATCCGGAGTTTTTAAAAGCATGAAAATTAAAATTAATAGAAGAAACTTTCTTAAATCATCTATAGTTACCTCATTATATTTTGCTGGATTTGGATTACCTTCTTTTGCAAATACAGGCTCAAAAAAAAACTTAGTAATTATCATGCTTAGAGGTGGAATGGATGGATTGTGCGCAATTCCAATTAGGGGTGATAAAAATTTCGAAAAACTCAGAAGCAAAATTAATCTTGAAACTACGTTACCATTAAATTCGGATTTTGATTTACATCCAGCATTACGAACGTTTAAAAGATTATGGGACAAAAATCTTGGTTCAGTTGTTCATGCAACAAGCATACCTTATACTGGAAGATCTCATTTTGATGGCCAAAATTTAATGGAGTCGGGTGGAAAAGTTCCATATAAAATTAAAACAGGCTGGCTTGGAAGAGGAATGAATATAGCAGGTTTAACTGGCAATGGTTTAGCTTTATCATTACCTATGCCGTTACTTATAAGAGGTGTACCAATGAATGATAATTATTATCCAGTCGAAGGTACAATGCCTAGTGAAGAAATTCTTGATATAATTAAAAATGAATTTGAAATTCATTCAGAGAAAGATTTAAGTATGACATTAGATGTTATTAAAAAAAGAAAGTTCCAATCTTATGGTAGCAGAAGAAATTCTTCCTTGGCGCTCAATGCAGGTCAACAATTATCAAAGATAGATGGTCCAAGAGTTGCTGTCTTCGAAGTTGATGGCTTTGATACACATGCAGCCCAAGGTTCAGCTAATGGTGCTCATGCTGATTGTTTAAAAGAATATGATAATATCATAGAAGGATTAAAATCTTCTCTTGGTACTGAATTTAATAATACTCTCATATTAACACTTACAGAATTCGGAAGAACTATTAAGCAAAATAGCAGTAATGGAACTGAGCATGGTTACGGTTCCGCAATATTAATTACTGGTGGTTTAGTTAAACAATCCCAAGTTTACACTGAGTGGCCAGGACTTAAAAAGAAAGAATTATTCGAGGGAAGAGATTTGAATTCTACTATTGATGCAAGATCTGTTTATGCTTCTGCAATGTCCAATGTTTTTGAGATTGATTTTGAGAGAATAAGAAAAGAGGTTTTTTGGGGAGAAAAATTACAAAACTTATCTGATAAATTGTTTAAAATTTCCTGATTTTACTTAAGTTTTTATCTTTGGTAGACAATAAAAATCAGCTGTATCTATTTTAGAAGAATGTTCTCGTCTCATATTCCATTTTTTATAAACACCAGCGCTTGCAAGGCTCAAAGTAGATCTTCCATATCTATAATTAGTATTGTCAATTGATTTCATCAAATTTTTTATCTTTTCATCTTTTTCAGATGAAAATAAATTTTTTTTACCATTTGAGTTTGATAGTCCAGTTAGCATAACACCTGCTTTTTGATATCTATAGCCATTTTTAAAAATACTTTCTAGAATAGCAATTGCAGCTTTTACAGTTTCAATACTATTATTTGTTGCAATAGGAAAGTCTATTGTTTTTGAATTTGAGTAGTATCCAAAATTCCTTTGAAAGGGACTAGTTCTAACAAAAACTGTTATTGCTTTTGCAACCAAAGATTCAGATCTAATTTTTTCTGATGCATTTAAACAATAATTAGCTACTGCTTCTTTTAATTCTTGAAATCTTTCAACTCTTTTTCCAAAAGAACGTGATACAACACAACTTTTTCTTTTTGATGATGTTGTCTCTAGATTAATACAAGGGATACCACGCAATTCCATTGCTGTTCGTGAACTTAGGACATTTGAGCATTTTTTAATCCATGTATTAGATTTGTTTTTAAGTTGTTTTGCATTATAAATTCCATTTTGTTGGTAAAATTTAGTAAGTTGCTTTCCAACACCCCAAATATCATTTATCTCTACCTTTTCTAATATTGGATCGATATTTTCTATTCCAATTAAACTTGCAACACCTGATTGTTTTTTCTTTGCAATGTGATTTGCAACTTTACTTAAAGTTTTTGTTTTTGCTATTCCAATACTAGTAGGAATACCTGTCCATTTTAAAACAGTTGATCTAATTTCTTTTCCTACCTTTTCTACTTCGTCATCAGAAAAATTAGACAAATCTAAAAAAGCTTCATCAATAGAATAAACTTCTATATCAGAGTTAAATCTTTTTAGTGTTCTCATAACTCTTCTAGACAAATCTCCGTACAATGAATAATTAGAAGAAAATACATTTACATCATTTTTTACGATTATATCTTTTGCTTTAAAATATGGTTCCCCCATTTTAATTCCTAAAGCTTTCGCCTCATTAGATCTTGAGATAATACAGCCGTCGTTATTTGACAACACAACAACTGGTTTTTTTCTTATCTTTGGATTAAATAATCTTTCACAAGAAACATAGAAAGAGTTACAATCTACTAATGCTATTTTTTTAGTACACTGAGTGGATGACATAAGTTACAACTCCCCATATAAAAATATCTTCTTCTTCATTGATTAAAATTCGATCTTCAAAATTTTTAGAACCAGAGGTTAAAAACTTTTTATCTCTTTCTTGAACAAAACTTTTCACAACTAATTCATCATGAACGTTCGCAATAACTGTAGAAAAATTTCTTGGCGTTAAACTTTTGTCAACAACCAACAAGTCTCCATCATTGATTCCCACGTTTACCATTGATTTACCTTGAACTCTTATTATGAAGGTAGCTGGGACATTTTTTATTAGATGAACGTTTAGATCGATATCTTCTTCTATGTAATCTGTAGCTG
>CACFZX010000035.1:0-5032 GCA_902570905.1 uncultured Pelagibacteraceae bacterium | reverse complement strand
TGCTAGTTCAAGATTTATATTTTCAGTGGTTTTGATAAATTCAAGAAACTGATCTGCTAATTTTGTTATTGATATAGTTTCTAGATCAACTTTTTGAGATTTTGCTAAATCTAAAAGAACTTCTAATGAACCACTAAAATTATTGATATCCACTTTAAAATCTAAAGAATCATCCATATAAAATGTATTCTATCCAAATATAAAATTTAAATTAGTATTTTTTTTTCTAATAAATTTAGTAATAAATGGAGAATTATTAGCCACAGTTGTCATTTCTTTAATATTACCATTGCAATGCAAAACAAGATTACAACCTGCAGTAAAAGCTCTTATTGTATTTTCTTTTAATGAGAATTTAAGTGCTTTCATTGATATATCATCAGTCATAATTATATTTTTATATCCAATATTATTTCTAATAAGTTTTATTACTTTCTTTGAATGTGTTGCAGTATTTAATTTATCGATAGATTCATAAATAATATGGGCAGTCATGGCTAAATATGAAGACTTATTTCTAAATGGATAAAAATCATTTTTTTTCAGTTTGGATAGTTTTTCTTTTATCTTGGGTAGATCATAATGTGTGTCCTTAGATGAAAGACCATGACCAGGAATATGCTTTATAACTGTTGCAATACCATTTTTTTCAAAGATCTTAATACATAAATTACCTAGATCAGAAACAGTTTTTGGATTTGATGAGTAACATCTATCTTTTAATACCCTACTGGAAAAACTTCTTATGACATCAAGAACGGGTACCGTATTAATGTTAATACCTAATAATTTTAGAATATGTGATATTTGATTAATATAAACTGAAAAATATATACCAAACTTTTTTTTATCTTTTCTATACAAATTTCCAAAATACTTTTGACTAAATATTGATGTATCTATGATTTTTTTTAATCTTGATACTGTACCACCTTCTTCGTCAATAATTATAGGATAGTTTTTATCCTTAAATATTATTCTAATATGATCTGTTAGATTTTTTGTTTGTTTAATTGAGTTTATATTTCTTGAAAAAAGAATAATTCCCCATGGTTTATGCTTTTTTAAAAAAATAATTTCCTTTTTGCTTAATTTAGTACTCTTTATACCAACAATAAATGCTTTTTTTCTATCCATCATTATTATTTAAAAGCTCCCAAAAAGAAAAATTCTTATTTTTTTTATTTGTGTCATTATTTTTATCAACATCTTGAATAATATTTTCAGTATCACTTTCTAATACTATTAGTTTTTCACCAATAATTTTTATTGACTGATCTATTGTATTAATTTTTCTAAAATAATTTTTAATATTTGCATCAGAAAAATAATATTTTGATGTTAAAAATAAAAATAAAGAAATTGTAATTATATAAAAAGCTAGTTTTATTTCTTTAAACATTACATTTTTTCTGGAGTATTTACTCCTAATATATTCATTCCAGATTTAATTACTATTGATACCAACTTTAAAAATACAATTTTGTCATCAGATATTCTATCATTATCGATAAATCTTTTTTTTACATCTTCTCTGCCCATATTCCAATAACTATGAAAATCAGATGCTAGTTCAAACAAATAAACAGGTATTCTGTGAGGTTCTAATTTACTTGATGATGTTTCTATGCATCTTGGCCATTCTGAAACTTTTCTTAAGATATTAATTTCATCCTTTGAATATTCAAATGAATAATTTTTAATATTTACTTTATCTTTGATGTCTAAATTAATTTTTCTAAAAACTGATGAAATTCTAGCGTAACAATACTGAACATAATAAAGTGGATTATCTTTTGATTTTTCTTTTACTTTTGTAAAATTAAAATCTAGTTCTACGTCACTGCTTCTACTTAACATAATAAATCTTGTTGCATCTTTTCCAACCTGATCTAGTAGATCATCAACAGTTATATAGTCACCTTTTCTTTTTGACATTTTAAAAGGTTTACCATCTTTAATAAGTTTAACTAACTGACTAACTTTACAAATAAGTTTATTTTTTTCTCCTGATAAAGCTTCAACAACTGATGAAATTCGTTTAATGTATCCAGCATGATCAGCACCAAGTATATTTATTAATTTATCAAACTTTCTGTTTATCTTTGTATTATGATAAGCAACATCACTGGCAAAATAAGTCCAGCTTAGATCACTTTTTTGAAGAGCTCTGTCTTTATCATCTCCAAAGCTCGTTGATTTAAATAGTAATTGATCACGTTCAACCCATTCACTGTTATTCTCTTTTGCTGGGGCATTTATTTTTCCTGTGTAAATATAATTACTATCTTGTAGTTTCTTTACAACTTTATCTACCTCATTATCATTAACAATTTTAGTCTCGCTGATAAAATTATCGTGATTAATTCCAAGGTCTTTTAAATTTTTCTTGATTAGAGCTAAAGATTCATCAACTGATGCTGTTTTTAATTCATCTTTAATATTTTCATAATCAGAAAAATCTGAGATCTTTTTTTTTGTTATTATATTGCTTGCAATATCTATTAAATAATTACCAGGATATAAATCTTCATTATCAATCGGGAATTTTTCATTAAATAATTTTTCTCGAATTCTTAAATATATTGAATAAGTAAAATGATAAATTTGGTTACCATGATCATTTACGTAATATTCTTTTGATACATCATTATTATTAAAAATTAAAAGATTTGAGATAACATCACCTAATATAGCACCTCTACAATGTCCAACATGAAGTGGGCCGGTAGGATTAGCTGACACATATTCTACAAGTATTTTTCTGCCTTTTAGGTTACTTGAACCATATGATATTTCATTTTCAATAACACTTTGAGAAAACTCACCCCAGAACTTTTTGGTAAATTTAATATTAATAAAACCAGGTTTAGCAAACTCTATTAAATCAATTTTAGTATCTTTTTTTTTAATTAATTCAATTATAACTTTTGATAATTCTTCAGGGGATTTAGAATTTAATTTAGCTAGTACCATTGATACATTTGTAGAAATATCAAAGTCAATTGATTTTGGAGTGCTATCAACATTAATAGTATTTAAATTATCAGGTAGCACAATATGACCTTCGCTACCTGCCTCCTTTAAAATTGAAATAATTTTATTTTTATAATTTTCAAATATATTCATTTTATAGATTTATAAATATTTAAAGCATATCTATCAGTCATGCCAGATATATAATCAGCTATTGCTCTTTCTTTATAATTTTTCTTTGAATTATAGGGTAAATATCTTTTAGGATATCTGTTTATATGAGCATAAATACTTTTGATAACTTTTTTTCCATGATTGTTTTTAGATATTACATTTTTATTTTTATACATCCTTTCATTCAAAAAAAATCTTATTTCATTAATAATTTGATTATAATCATCAGAAAAATTAACTATTTGGCCAGGATAATTGTAAATATCATTTATCTTTTTAATATTATTTTTTTTTAAATTTAAAATTGTTGTGTTAATTAAATTTTTTACCATAAGATTAATCGAGTCTCTTATCATTTGATAAATTATTATATTTAAATCTTTAGATTTAGGGTAACTATTGATTATGTCTTTAAAAAAATTTATTTCCTTTAAATGACTTACACTGAAAAGTTTAGCATTAAATCCATCTTGGATATCATGATTGTTGTATGCAATGTCGTCTGATATTGAGGCTATCTGAGCTTCAAGTGTTGAATTTTTTTTAAGATTAATTTTATTTTCAAAGTTCTTAACTCCAATTAAATTATTTATTAATTTAGTATCTTTGCATGGCCCATTGTGCTTTAGAAGTCCATCTAAAGTTTCAATTGTTAAGTTAAGACCATTAAATTTAATATATTTTTTTTCTAAAAACATAACTATTCTTAATGTTTGAAGGTTATGATCAAATCCACCATAATCTAACATACACTCATTCAAAGCATCTTCACCTGCGTGGCCGAACGGGGTATGACCTAAGTCATGTGCTAAACTTAATGTTTCTGTTAGATCATCATTTAGATGCAAATATTTTGATATTGTTCTTGCTATCTGAGCAACTTCTATTGAGTGTGTTATTCTGGTTCTATAGTGATCACCCTCAGTATTTACAAATACTTGGGTTTTATGTTTTAGTCGTCTAAAGGCAGAACTATGTATTATTCTATCTCTATCTCTTTGAAAAGGACTTCTATAATTTGAGCCAGGTTCCTTAAATATTCTACCTTTGCTACTAATTATCGCTAGATATTTGTAATTTTTCATTCTTTAAAAATGGTAATTTACTATTATATTAGTAATATCAGGGTTGAATGATGATTAAAGAAATTAAATTTACTGATAATGCGATAAAACATATCAACAACATCCTATCAAAAAAGGATGAGGGTATTTTTTTTAGAATCGCGATAAAAGGTGGTGGTTGTTCAGGATTTCAATACGATTTTTCATTTGATAAAAAACCTCAAGAAGATGACTTAGTTCAAAACAATATACTTATTGATAAAACTTCAGCAGATTTATTAAAAGGATCAGAAATTGATTATGTTAAAGAATTAATAGGAGATTCATTTAAAATTAATAATCCACAAAGCAAATCTTCATGTGGATGTGGTGTTTCATTTTCAGTGTAAATGATAATTAGCTCCTGGAATGTGAATTCTGTCAGAGCTAGAATTGAAAATATTAAAGAATATTTAAAAAAATTTTCACCAGATATAATGATGATGCAGGAGATTAAAACTCCTAATGAGACCTATCCATTTGATGATTTTCAATCATTAAATTATGAAAACTACGTATTTGGTCAAAAAAGTTACAACGGTGTAGCAATAGTTTCCAAAAAAAAACTAGATAACATACAAAATGATATTTTTAAGGATAAAAATAAACATTCAAGATTGATATCTGCAGATATAAAATTAAAGAAAAAAAATATTTATTTAATTAATGTTTATACACCAAACGGAAATCCCGTTGATACAGAAAAGTATACTTATAAACTCTATTGGTTAGATAGTTTAATTAAAAAGTTGAAATCTCTTTTAAAAAAAAATGAGAAT
>CACFZX010000034.1:0-5550 GCA_902570905.1 uncultured Pelagibacteraceae bacterium | reverse complement strand
TGACAAACTCTTAGGTTATTCACTAGATTTGAAAGGATCAGAATACTACACTATTTATATTAGAGACATTTCAAATGATAAATTTGTTACTGAAAAAATTGATGAGACCAGTGGTTCAATTACATTCAGCTTAGACGATAAATTTATATTTTATTCTAAGCTAGACAAATTTCATAGACCCAGAAAAATCTTTAGACATAAAATAGGTACCTCAATTAAAGAAGATGAATTAATTTTCGAAGAAAAAAGTGAAGCATTTACTGTAGGTATAGGTTTGAGCGCAGATGAAAAGTACTATTTTATATCAACCTCCGACCACAATACTTCAGAACAATATTATTTTAATGTAGATGAAGAACAACCAAAACCAAAATTGATTAAAAAAAGAGAAAAAGGAGTGCTTTATTCTGTAAACTCTTGGGAAGGAACATTTTATAATCATACAAATAAAGATGCTGAGGATTTTAAAATTGAAAAATGTAAAGATTTAGCAGATCAAAAGTGGGAAATTTTTATTCCCCCTAAAAAAGAAGTTCTTATAGGAGGTTTGGTATTTTTAGATAATTGGATTTTAAGGTCAGAAATTTCTAACGCTTTAGGTAAGCTATATGTCAAAAATAAAGAAAATGAAATTGAGGAAGAACTAATTTTCTCTGATGAAAAAGTTATTATTCCAAGTGTTTCTTTAATGCAAAAAGATAAAAATACAGACTTAGTTCATTTATCTTATTCTTCTCCAAAGACACCTGGTAGGACATATCTATATAATCTTAAATCAAAAGAAAAAAACCTAGTCAAGGAACAAGAAATTCCATCAGGTCATAAGCCAGATGATTATATAGTAGAAAGATTGGAATGTCCCTCCCATGATGGAAAATTAATTCCAATTACAATTACAAGACACAAAAGTACAAAAATTGATGGTACATCTAATTTATTATTATACGGTTATGGATCATATGGAAGTTCAATGTGGCCAGGATTTTCTTCTACAAGATTTAGCTTAATTGATCGAAATATAATTTGGGCTACAGCACATATCAGAGGTGGAATGGAAAAAGGAATGAAGTGGTGGAAGCAAGGAAAACTTCTTAATAAAAAAAATACTTTTGAAGATTATATTTCAGTTGCTAATTTTTTAATTAAAAAAAAATATACTGCAAAAAGAAAAATAATTGGTATGGGTGGTTCAGCTGGTGGTTTATTAATGGGCGCGGTAGTAAATCAAAAACCAGATTTATTTTTAGGAATTATTATGGCAGTTCCGTTTGTTGATTCATTGACTACAAATTTAGATCATTCTTTACCTTTGACTGTAGGAGAATTTGACGAATTTGGAAACGCAAAAGATAATAAGGAGCATTTTGACTATATTTATTCTTATGCACCCTATAATAATATTAAAAAGATGGATTATCCTCACATTTTAATTACTACAAGCTTAAGTGATAATAGAGTTTTATTTGATGAGCCTGCAAAATTTACTGCAAAACTTCGTGACTTTAAAACAGATAGTAATCTTTTACTTTTAAAAACAGAGATGAATGCTGGACATGGTGGTAAATCTGGAAGAGATGGTGCTATAGAAGAAGTTGCATTTGATTATGCATTTATATTAAAAATATCAAATAAAATATAAATCAGAATACTTGAAAATCAAAAATTAGTTATTAAATGAAATTTGTAAGTCGCCTAATGGGGCTTACATAAATTAACTTGCTTTAAAAGGAGGAAACATGACAAGTAAGGATATATCTATATTCAACTCATTAAGACCTTATTCAATTGGTTTTGACGATATGTTCGATCAATTTGAAAGTATGTTAGGTAATGGAGGTTTGACAATGCAGTCTAATTATCCGCCATATAACATAAGAAAAACAGGTAAAGACAACTATGCAATAGAAGTTGCTCTTGCTGGTTTTAATAAAAATGATGTTGAAGTTGAGTTTGAGGATAATTTATTAACAGTAAGAACTAAACAAGTTGATAAATCTGATGCCAAAAACGAAAATGGTGAAGTGATTCACAGAGGTATTTCACAAAGACAATTTGCTAGATCATTTACAATTGCAGATGATGTTAAAGTAAATAGTGCAGAATTAAAAGATGGACTTTTAACTATAGATTGTGAAAGAATTCTACCAGATCATAAGAAAAAAAGACTTATTGATATTAGGTAAACTTGAACCTTACTTGTGGGGATAATTCCCCACAAGTGATAAATTTAAATACATCCGCTTGAAGTAAATCCTACAATTGTTCCACTTGTATTTACTTCAAATTTTCTCTCACAAGGTATCCCATATTTTTTTGTTTTATATACCAAAACTTCATTACCAAGTTCATTTATAAAATCCTCATTAGCCGCACCAAGCTCTAATTTTAATTCATTTACTTGTTGACCAACAAAAAGCCCAAATCTTTCATTTTCTTTTGCTGCAACTTCATCAGATTTTTTTTTGATTGTTTGACATCCGCTAACCAAAATAAAAAATGTAAATAAAACAATTACGATTCTAATTTTCATAATAAGATCATAACAATGAATTGTGTCAAAAAAATTAACCTTATGGTTGTAAAAATTAGTACTTTAGTAACATAATTGTTCTATTTTAATAACTTCATTAAGATTTTTTTTATCGAATCATCTAGTGTGCATAAAAACGGAGGTCTAATGTTAGATAACTACTTTAATTATAAAAAACATAAGACAGATTTTAAAACAGAAGTCATTGCAGGAGTTTCAACATTTTTGACAATGGCCTATATAATGTTTTTAAACCCTGTCATACTTGCCGACGGTGGTTTTGATTTTGGCGGTGTTTTTACAGCAACAGCTTTGGCCACGGCCTTAGCCTGTTTTATTGCTGCATTTTACGCTAAAACGTGGCCTGTTGGACTTGCTCCAGGGATGGGAATAAATGCTTTCATCGCTTATGGGGTTTGTTTAGGAATGGAATATACTCCTGCAGAAGCACTTGGTGCTGTCTTTGTTGCGGGTGTAGTTTTCTTAATAATATCTTTAACACCAGTGAGAGCTTGGTTAATAAATTCAATTCCAAAGAGTTTAAAATTAGGAATAGGTGCGGGTATAGGTCTTTTCTTAGCAATTATAGGTTTTGAACTTATGGGGCTCACAGCTGACAATCCAGTGACACTTGTTCAGCTTGGAGATGTTTCAAATCCTCTATTGTTATTGGGTGCTGCTGCATTTGTATCGATGATTGTAATGGAAAAGATGAAAATAAAAGGAAATATAATTATTGGAATTTTAGTATTTAGTATAATCGCATGGTTAACTGGATATGGAAAATTCAATGGTGTAGTTTCATCACCACCGCCAATGACACATTTACTAGCTTTTGATTTGGGTGCTGCATTAAGTGCATCAATGGTAACTGTGGTTTTTACTTTATTTTTCATCGATTTTTTTGATACAGCGGGAACCTTGACTAGTGTTGCAAACGTTGCGGGTAAAGTTGGAAAAGATGGTAAAATTCAAGATATCGAAAAAGCTATGCTTTCAGACAGTGTCTCAACTGTAGCTGGATCAATGCTTGGAACATCTACAGTAACAACATATGTTGAAAGTGCTGCCGGCGTAAAAGCAGGTGGAAGAACTGGTATGACATCATTAACAATTGGTTTATTGTTTTTATGCTGTTTGTTTTTCAGTCCACTAGCAACATCTCTTCCTAAAGAAGTTGATGCTGCTGCTCTTATATATATAGCTACTTTATTTGTTAGAAATATTTCAGATATAGAATGGGATGATATTGCAGAATCAGGTCCTGCAGTAATTGCGATGATTGCAATGCCATTTACATATTCGATATCTAACGGAATAGCTTTAGCATTTGTATCTTATGCAGCTATCAAAATATTTACAGGTAAATTTGCTGAAACGAGTCCTGCTATTTGGGTTGTGGCAATACTTAGTATAGTTAGTTTTGCTGTTGCTTAAAAATTAAATTGAAATTAAAAAGGGCTAATAAATTATTTAGCCCTTTTTTTTTGTTTAGAAACTATCTCCTCAATATTTAATTCTTCATAATGTTCCGTGGGCTGAATTATCCATGGATCACTATTTAATCTAACAGGGCAAAAATCTGGTGTAAATGAAGACGATTTTTTTTTCCACAAACATGCTGTTTTTATCTCTTTGATATAATTTTTAACTGGTTCATATTGTTTTAACCATTCTATACTTTTATTTAGTGTAAGACCTGTATCAGATAGATCGTCTACTAATAATACTCTTTCGTAGTCGGTATTACTTGCAATCGAACTTATATCTCGTGCAAAAATTAGTTCTCCCTGTTTATTTTCAATTCCACTACCAGAATAACTTTGAATTACTATATATGCAGTTGGTAACTTTAAAATCCTAGATAAGATGTCAATTATAGGAGCTGCCCCTCTCATTATACCAACTAAAACAGTTGGTTTATAATTTTGACTTATTGTTAATGCTAATTTCTCAACTGTATCTAAATATTCATCAAATTTTATAATTAACTTTTCAGCCATAAAATTTGGTATCATAAACTAAAAAATTTAAAAAGGAGAATTTATGAAAGGTTATTGGGTATGTGTATATGAAAAGATCAATAATGTAGAAAAATTAAAGGAGTATGCTGTCAAAGCCAAACCAGCAGTTGAAAACTTTTCTGGAAAATTCCTAATTAGAGGTGGAAAAAATAGAACTAACGAAGGAATAGAATCTCCAAGAACAGTTGTTGTTGAATTTCCTGACTATAATACTGCTTTAAAATGTTATGACTCTGAAGAATATCAAGAGGCACATGACATTTTAGAAGGCCATGTAGTAAGGAATCATCAATTGGTTGAGGGAATTTAGTACTGTATTGGCTCATCATCAATTGATCTCCACAAGTACCAAGTTGCAACTGAACAATAGGGGGTAAATTTTAATTTTAGATAATTTACAAATTTTTTTGGGGGTAAATATTTTTTATTGTAGTTATTGGATATTGCTCTTAATAAACCTATATCTTGAACTGGCCAAATATTTTTACGATTTAAAGTAAATAACAAAATCATTTCAGCAGACCATCTTCCAATTTGTCTTAAACTAGATAGATATAAAATTGCCTCTTCATCATTCATATTTTTTAACATCCTAGGATCAAAAGATTTATTAGAAAATTTAATTGATAGTTCTTTAATACCTTTTGTTTTTTGCCTACTCAAACCACAACTTTTTAATTTAGCAAAGCTTAATTTTCTAACAACTTTATATTTTATTTTGCCCTTGCAAGCTTTGTTAAATTTTTTAAATACAGAATTTGCAGCAGCTACACTGATTTGTTGCCCAATAATACTTTTACATAATGAATAAAAAATATCTTTTCTGGTGGTCAAAGTTTTGTCTTTATACTGATTAATTAATTTTTTCATTACTTTATCTTTATTAGACAAATATTTTATTGCTGAGTTCCAATAGGTAGGTTTTTTACTCATGACGTGATATTGAAACCTGTTTTTTAAGATAAATTTCTCTTCTAAAAATTATAATTGAGGAAA
>CACFZX010000033.1:0-6314 GCA_902570905.1 uncultured Pelagibacteraceae bacterium | reverse complement strand
TTCAAAGCCTTAAAAAAGGATTTACATAAATTAATGACAGATTCTCAAGAATGGTGGCCTGCAGATTATGGTCATTATGGTCCATTATTTGTTCGTCTTGCATGGCATGCAGCTGGAACTTATAGAACTGGCGATGGAAGAGGTGGAGCAGGAACTGGAAATCAACGATTTGCACCTTTAAATAGTTGGCCAGATAATGTTAACTTAGATAAAGCAAGATTACTTCTGTGGCCTATAAAAAAGAAATATGGAAAAAGAATTTCTTGGGCTGACCTTTTTATTTTGGTTGGGAATGTAGCAATAGAATCAATGGGGTTAAAAACTTTTGGATTCGGTGGAGGAAGAGAAGATATTTGGGAACCTGAAGAAGATATTTATTGGGGTTCTGAAAAAGAATGGTTAGCAAATAATAGATATGACAAAAATAGAGAATTAGAAAATCCTTTAGGTGCAGTTCAAATGGGATTAATTTATGTTAACCCTCAAGGACCAGACGGAAATCCAGATCCAATTAAAGCAGCTAGAGATATAAGAGAAACCTTTGGTAGAATGGCAATGAACGATTATGAAATAGTTGCATTAGTTGCAGGAGGTCATACATTTGGAAAATCTCATGGTGCAGCTCCAGAGTCACACAAAGGACCAGAACCAGAGGGGTCAAAAATACAAGATCAAGCAACAGGTTGGAATAGTAATTATAAATCAGGATTAGGGGCTGACACAATTAGTAGTGGAATAGAGGGTGCCTGGACTTCAAATCCAATTAAATGGGATATGGGTTATTTTGATAATTTATTTGGTTACGATTGGGGACTTTCAAAAAGTCCAGCAGGTGCTTACCAATGGAAACCAAAGAAAAATGGTCATGCAATTTCAATGACACCAGATGCACATATTAAAGGAAGACAAAATTTGCCAATGATGCAAACTACTGACTTATCTTTAAAAATGGATCCAAAATTTTCAGTAATTTCTAGGCATTTTCATAACAATCCAGATGAATTTGCCGACGCTTTTGCAAGAGCATGGTTTAAATTAACTCATAGGGATATGGGACCAAGAGTGAATTATTTAGGCAGTGAAGTACCTAAAGAAGATTTAATTTGGCAGGATCCAATTCCAAAAAATAAATATAAACTTAAAAATCAAGACATCGAGGTTTTAAAAAAGAAAATAGCTAAAGCTGGCTTAAATATTTCTGATTTAGTTTCTACTGCATGGGCTTCAGCATCAACATACAGGGGATCAGATAAAAGAGGTGGGGCAAATGGATCAAGAATAAGACTCGCTCCCCAAAAGGATTGGAAAGTAAATAATCCAAAATTAGTTTCAAAAGTAATTAATAAATATAACAAAATACAAAAAAATTTTAATTCAAAATCAAAATTTGTATCAATAGCAGATCTTATTGTGCTAGGTGGAAATTTAGGAATTGAAATGGCAGCAAAAAAGGCTGGGAAAAAAGTAAAAGTACCATTCAACCCAGGAAGAGGTGATGCAAATCAAGATCAAACAGATATTTTTTCTTTTGGATTATTAGAACCTGTTGCTGACGGTTTTAGAAATTATGCAAAGGGAGATAATTCTACAATTGCTGAAGAATTATTAATTGATAAAGCACAACTTTTAAATTTATCTGCTCCAGAAATGACAGTCCTCGTAGGAGGGATGAGAGTTTTAGGTACAAATTTTGACAATTCTAAACATGGAGTTTTAACAAAAAATGTTGGAAAACTTTCAAACGATTTTTTCATAAATTTATTAGATATGAAAGTTAAGTGGAAAGAAACTTCTAAAAAAGAGGATGCTTTCGAAGGAAGAGATAGAAAAACAAACAAAGTTAAATGGACTGGGACAAGGGCTGACCTTATATTTGGATCAAACTCACAACTTAGAGCACTAGCTGAAGTTTATGCAACAGACGACTCTAATGATAAGTTTGTAAATGACTTTGTTGTTGCTTGGACTAAAGTAATGAATTTAGATCGATTTAATTAATCTAATTTTTAAAACCCCAAACATTATCATTTTCTAACCAACCTACATATTCATCAGTTTCTATTTTACACCAATCGTTTAAACATTTTTTTATAATTACAAGTCTACCCTTTTGAACTTTTATAATAGGCTTAGAGAATTTACTATTTTTTTTAAAAATTATTTTATCTTCTAAAACTATAAGTGAATTGACATTTCTAAGTTGTGTTCTATGTATCCATCCACTATTCTTTTTGTGATCAACTATCCTTCTAAAATTTTCTTTAGTATCAATAACTTTTACAGGTAAAAATTTTTTAAAATAAATAAATTTAATTGGAAAATCAAATCCCGGACCATATCTGACGTTTACTTTGTCATTTTTCAAACTTAAAAATTTTGAATTTTCTAAAGCCATAGAATTTGTTAAAAAATTTAAAATAAGAAAAATTAAAGTTATAATTTTCCACATATGCAATTTTTCTTTTTTGTAAAAGTGACTTTTCTAAATTCAAGATTTAGTAAATTTATAATTAAGATCAATTTATTTAAATCTTTTCCAATTTTAAGCATTTGTTTTAAACCCTCTATAGCTTGAATATTTGCTACAATTCCAGCTACTGGACCTAAAATACCTTCAGCCTCACAATTTAGAATTTCATCAGAGGGATCAGATTGATAAAAACATTTTAAACATGGGGTTTTTTTATTTTTAAAATTAAATGTAAATATGTGACCATCAAATTTGTTAATCGCGCCAACAATCAAGACTTTTTTATGCTTAATAGAATATTTATTTAACAAAAATTTTGTTTTAAAATTATCACTCCCATCAAAAATAATATCAAAATTTTTTATTATTAGATTAATATTTTTTTCACTTATTTTATTCTTATAAATTTTTAAATTAATTTTATTGTTAATTTTTTTAATTTTTTTTTTAACAACTTCAACTTTAAATTTTCCTAAATCAGATAAATCGTAAAAGTTTTGCCTATTTAAATTAGATAGACTCACTTTATCATGATCAGCTATTCCTATATTGTTAACACCAGCTCTAGATAAATAATCAATAATTGGACAACCCAAACCTCCTGCACCAATAATTAGTACTTTAGATTTAATTATATTTTTTTGACCCTTAGGACCAATATCCTTTAATATAATTTGCCTTGAGTATCTTTCTATAATACTTTTGCTGAAAATATTATTCATTTACCTGTAGATCCAAAGCCACCTTCACCTCTTATTGTATCAGGCAATTCATTAACTTCTTCAAACTCTGCTTTAATAATTGGAGCTAAAACCATTTGTGCAATTCTATCTTTATTATTTATTATAAATTCATTATTACCGTGATTGAACAATATTACTTTTATTTCACCTCTATAATCACTATCAATTGTTCCAGGTGTATTAAGGACAGAAATATTAGATTTAGCCGCAAGTCCAGATCTAGGTCTTATTTGAATTTCTAAATCCTCTGCTATGGCCACAGAAATTCCAGTGGGAACTAATACCGACTCTTTCGGGTTTAATTTTATTGATTTTTCAATAAAGGCCATTAAATCTAGTCCTGAAGAACCTTGTGTTTTATACTTTGGCAATTCTACTTTTGAACTCAATCTTTTAATTAAAACCTTTGCCATTAATTAAAATCAGAAATTATTTTATTTACAATTTCATTAGCAACGGCGGATTTGCTCATTTTTGGTAAATTTTCTTCAACTTTATTTTTATAAAATATTGAAACTTTATTATTTTCTGAATTAAATCCTATTTCAGGATTTGAAACATCGTTTGATATAATCCAATCACAGTTTTTTTCAGAAAGTTTTTCTATAGAATTTTTTTTTAAATTTTTTGTTTCAGCTGCAAATCCAATTACTAATTTAGGTCTTAGAGAGTTATGATTTGAAATATGTTTTAAGATATCAACATTTTGCTCTAAATCTAATTTTAAATTTTCTTTCTTTTTTATTTTTTGTTCAGAAAAATTTTTAACTTTATAATCTGCAACTGCAGCAGTGAAAATTGCTATATCCACAGGCAAACAATCTAAACATTTATTTAACATTTCTTCAGCTGTATTGACACTAATCAAATTAATACCACTTACTGGTTTTAAGTTGGTTGGTCCAGAAATCAAAGTTGTTTCAAAACCATTATTTTTTAATGAATTTGCTATTTCATAACCTTGTTTTCCACTTGATTTATTTGAAATAAATCTAACAGGATCTATTTTTTCTTGTGTAGGACCCGCTGTTACAAGTACTTTCAATTTCTTATTTTTTCTTAAATTTTCAAAGTAATTTAAAATATTATTAATAATATTTTGTGGTTCTGTCATCTTTCCTTCACCATACTCCCCACATGCCATATCACCTATTTCTGGACCTATTAATCTATAACCATAGCTGATAAGCTTATTTACATTCTTTTTATTCGAAACGTGCTCCCACATTCTTACATTCATTGCAGGAGCCAGAAAAACTTGTTTATTTGAAGCCAATACCAGAGTTGATGCAAGATCATCTGCTAACCCGTGACTTAATTTAGAAATTGTGTTTGCAGTAATTGGAGCAATTAATATTAAATCAGCCCATCTAGAAAGAGAAATATGATCCATTTCAGCTTCATTTTCGTGGTTAAATAAATCGGAGTAAACTTTATCCTGAGACAAAGAAGCGATTGAAAGATCTGTGACAAACTTTTTTGCATTTTTAGTCACAACAGTTTTCACACTTGCACCCATTTTTTTAAAAAGTCTTATTAATTCTAAGCTTTTATAAGCAGCAATACCACCACAAATAATTAATAAGATTTTTTTATTTTCTAATTTTTCCATTTGAGAATTAAAATACTATGAAAGCAAAAAATACAAGTAATAATAATCCAACAATACTTTGATTTCTGAATGATTTCAATTCTAACTCCTTTTCTTTTAGTGCCGAAAAAGAATTAGAATTATCTGGAATCTTACCGCTTGCTAGATAAGATAAAGCTTGATTTGCTTTATCCATTACCTTTGGAAACTCTGGTAATCTTTTTAATACCTGAGATGTCTCTTTAATTGTTTCTGAAATATTACTAATGGGATCTTTTGTATCTTTGAGCCATTTTTCTAAGACTGGCCTTGACGTGCTCCAAATATTTGTATTAGGATTTAGTTTTCTTGCCACTCCTTCAACAACTACCATTGTTTTTTGTAATAATAATAATTGAGGCTGAGTTTGCATATTAAATTTTTCTGTAATATTAAAAAGTTGTTTTAAAAGTTTTCCACCTGAAATATCTTTAACAGATTGACCAAATATAGGTTCACCAATAGCTCTAAGCGCTTGAGCCAATTCATCTATTTGTACGTTTTGAGGCACTAGACCAGCTAAAATATGGACTTCTGCAACTTTTTTATAATCTCTTTGAATAAAGCCGAATAAAATTTCGGCTAAAAATCTTCTATTTAATTTATCCAGTCTCCCCATAATTCCAAAGTCAATTGGAACAATTTGACCATTTTGATTTATTAATAAATTACCTTGATGCATATCAGCATGAAAAAAACCATCTCTAACAGCATGTCTAAGAAAGTGTTGGATTATATCATTTGCAATATTTTCAATGTTTATATTTTTTTGTTTTAAGATATCTTTTTCTCGAATAGAGACCCCATCTATCCAATCTAATGTTAATACTTCTTCACTTGTATAGTTCCAATAAATTTTTGGCACTATGAAGCCAGCATCATTTTTAGTATTTTCATAATATTCGTTAGCTGCTGCAGCCTCAAAACGCAAATCCATCTCATGGTTTGTGATTTCTTTTAGTAAAAAAACTACTTCTATTAATTTCAGTCTTTTAGTTTTTTTAATTGAACTTTCAACTAAATAGGCAAAAAGCATTAATGCATCTATTTCTTCATTAAATTTTTTTTTAATATCAGGTCTTAAAATTTTAATTGCTACATCTTTTATTGTTCCATTATCATCTATTTGAGCTTTATGAACTTGAGCTATTGATGCTGCAGCAACTGGCTCACTAAAATTAATGATTGAGTTGAACATATTTTGTCCCAAATTTTTTTTTACTATTTCTTTTGCTTCTGTGATTGAAAAAGGAGGTAACTTATCTTGAAGTTTTTCTAAATGTTTAGACAAGTCTTCGCTTATAATGTCTGGTCTTGTTGCAAGAAACTGTCCTAATTTTATAAATGTAGTACCCATTCCTTCAATTGAATTGCAAAGTTTTTCTTCATCACTTAGGATACGAGATAAATCATCACTTTTTTTAAATGATATAGAAAGTAAGTTTATAAATAATTTTATTAAGAGAGGAGG
>CACFZX010000032.1:0-6561 GCA_902570905.1 uncultured Pelagibacteraceae bacterium | reverse complement strand
AGAATATCTAATGATATAAGAAAAACAATATCCTCAGCTGTAGCTAATGCAGAGAATAACTTTCAATATGATATTGACAAATTAATCGTAAAAGAAGCTTACTGTGGTAAGCAAATAGTAATGAAAAGATTCAGAGCTAGAGCAAAAGGTAGGGCTGCGCCGATTTTAAAACCATACTCTAATTTAACAATAATTTTATCAGAAAAAAAGAAAGTTGAAAATCATGGGACAAAAGGTTAATCCGATAGGATTGAGATTAGGAGTAAACAGAGGCTGGGACTCCGTTTGGTATGCTCGTAAGAAAGAATTTGGAGATTATCTGATAGAAGATTTTAGAATTAGAGATCATATTAAGAAAAATGTAATAAACTCTGGTGTATCAAAAGTGATGATAGAGAGAACTTCAAAAAAATGTTTTGTTACAATCTATACATCGAGACCAGGTTTTGTAATTGGTAAAAAAGGCAGTGATATAGAAAAAATTAAAGGAAGATTATCAAAATTAACAAAACATGAAGTTGTTTTAAATATAAAAGAAGTTAAGAAACCTGAAATTAATAGCTATTTAGTTGCAGAAAATATTTCACAACAACTAGTTAAAAGAGTTTCTTATAGAAGAGCTATGAAAAGAGCAATGCAATCTGCCTTGAGACTTGGAGCAAAAGGAATAAAAGTTTCAATAAGTGGTAGATTAGGAGGAAACGAGATAGCTAGGACTGAGTGGTTACGAGATGGAAGTATACCATCTCATACACTAAGAGCTGACATAGACTATGCTGAAGCAGAAGCATTGACTACATATGGAATTATAGGTGTTAAAGTGTGGATCTATAAAGGTGAAATTTTTTCAAGGGAGTTTAGTCAAGAGACTAATAAAAAATAATTATGTTACAACCAACAAGAACTAAATATAGAAAAGCTCATAAAGGCAGAATTCATGGAAAAGCATCAAGATGTAATATTTTAAATTATGGAGCGTTTGGATTGAAAGCAATTCAGCCAGAGAGGGTAATCTCTAAACAAATTGAAGCAGCTAGAGTTGCTCTAACAAGACATATGAAAAGACAAGGAAAAGTATGGACTAGAATGTTTCCCAATATTCCTGTTTCAAAAAAACCTACTGAAGTAAGAATGGGAAAAGGTAAAGGATCTCCAGAATTTTGGGCATGTAGAGTAAAACCAGGTAGAATTTTATTTGAGGTTGATGGTGTATCTGAGCAAATAGCTAAAGAAGCATTATACAAAGCTTCCGCTAAACTTCCTATAAAAACTAAATTTATAAAGAGAGTTTAAATGAAAAATAAGGATATAAAAAAACAGTCAAAAGATGAATTAATCAAAAATATAGAAAAACTCAAGAAAGATTTATTTAATATGAGGTTTCAAAAAATCAACGGTCAAATAAAAAGCACCGCTCAGTTTAAAGAAACAAGAAAAGGTTTAGCAAGACTCAAAACATACTTAGGAGAAAAAAATAATGCCTAAAAAAACATTAAAAGGAGTAGTTGTTAGTGATAAACCAAACAAAACCATTACAGTTGTTGTTGAAAGAAAATATCAGCACCCAGTTCTCAAAAAAGTCATTAAAGCAAAAAAAAAGTATAGTGTTCATGACAAAAATAACAAATTTAAAAACGGAGATAAAGTTACAATCGTTGAATGTAAACCTTATTCAAAAACAAAAAAATTTGAAGTGTTGGGAGATTTAAAATGATACAAGTTCAAACTGAACTCTTAGTTGCAGATAATACTGGAGCTAAAAGAATTGAATGCATAAAGGTATTGGGTGGGTCAAAACGAAGATACGCAAGTATAGGTGACACAATAGTTATAGCAGTTAAAGAGGCTATACCTAAAGGCAAAGTAAAAAAAGGATCTGTTCATAAAGCTGTAGTTGTAAGAGTTAAAAAAGGGATTCACAGAAATGATGGATCAAAAGTAAGATTTGATAACAATGCTGCTGTTTTAGTTGATGACAAAGGTGAACCAGTCGGTACTAGAATATTTGGTCCAGTTACGAGAGAATTAAGAACTAGAGGGCAAATGAAAATAATTTCATTAGCACCGGAGGTACTTTAATGATTAAAAAAGGAGTTAAGGTAAAAATATTAGCAGGTAAAGATAAAAACAAAGAAGGGGAAGTAATAGAAATTGATAGGTCAAACAACCGTGCAAAAGTTAAAGAATTAAATATGATTAAAAAACATGTAAAAACAACAAAGGAAAAAAAGGGTGGTATAGTGTCTAAAGAAAATTTTATTCACATTTCAAACCTTTCAGTCTTTGATCAAAAAAAACCTAATAAAATTAAAGACAAGGAAGTTGCTAAAAAATGACACCAAGATTAAAAGAGCTTTATAATAAAGAAATTAAAATTAGTCTTAAAGATAAATTTGGCTATAAAAATTTCTTTATGGTTCCTGAAATACAAAAAATCGTATTAAATATGGGTCTTGGTTTGGACGGTAATGATGCAAAAATATTAAAATCATGCCAGGAAGACTTATCTAAAATAACAGGACAATTACCGGTGGTAACAAAATTTAAAAAATCAATTTCAAATTTTAAAACAAGAAAAAATAGTAGTTCAGGCTTAAAAGTTACACTAAGGAAAAATAAAATGTATGAATTTATAGATCGCCTAGTTAATATTGCATTACCAAGAATAAAGGATTTCAGAGGTCTATCAAGCGATGGTTTTGATAAATTTGGAAACTATTCTTTTGGTATAAAGGAGCACATTATTTTTCCAGAAGTTAATTTTGACAAAGTAGATAAAGTAAGAGGTCTAGATATATCTATAATTATTAAAAATAAGAAAATTGAGGATAGTCATGAATTATTAAAAAAATTCAATTTTCCATTTAAAAAGGAGAAGGTAAATTAATATGGCAAAGCTAAGTTCAATCAATAAAAATAATAGAAGAATGAAATTATCAAATAAATATTATCAAAAAAGAAAAAAATTAAAAAAGATAATTATGGACAAGAAACTTCCATTAGAAGAAAGATTCAAGGCACAAATGAAACTATCTAGCCTTCCAAGAAATTCAGCAAAAACCAGAGTTAGAAATAGATGTCAAATAACAGGTAGACCGCATGGTGTTTACAGAAAACTAAAAATTTCAAGAATTGCACTTAGACAATTAGGTCTAGAGGGATACCATGTCGTTGAGAGGGTTTTCCAATTAAATTTGAAAAAAAATAAACAAATATTGATCCTAATAAACAACCCAAAAACACCACAAATACATTTAACTGATAAACTAAATACAAAGATGAAATTAATGAAAAACCTATTATACTTTGTATCCCAGATCCCCAAAAACAAAATAAATCTTTCCAATTCCAGTTTTTATCATTTGGATTTACTGAAACAATTTCCCAGTTTATGAGCTTAGAATTGTCTTTCTCCTGAATCACATGATCATATTAAACAATTATGATCTACTGTCCATATAAGACAGTTGGCAGCCATAGTACTATTTTAGGGAAAATAATAATTATAATTAATCCTATTACTTGTAAAACCATAAACTGCATCATTCCTAAATAAATATCCTTTAAATCCCATTCGGGTACTACACCTTTTAAAAAGTATGCTGATAATGCTACTGGAGGAGAGAGCCAGGCGGTTTGTAAATTTACAGCCACTAAAATTGCAAACCAAGTTAGATTAAAACCTAGGGCTTCAATTAAAGGTAAAATAATTGGAACTATTATCATTACAATAGGCACCCACTCTAAAGGCCATCCTAAAAGAAATATCATAACCATAACCATTGCTAGGATTAAATATTTATTCATTTCTAGTGATAAAAGAAAATCTGTCAAAACCATTGGTGTTCCTAATCTTGCAAATACTGCTCCAAAGAAATTTGAAGCAGCAACTAATACCATTATCAAAGCAGTAATTTCTAAAGTTTTTACAAGAGCGTCTTGTAATTTAGGAAGCGTTAATTTTCTATATGCAAGTGCTAGAATTAATGATCCAGCTGCACCACAACCAGCTGCTTCAGTTGGTGTTGCAAAACCAAAAAGGATACTACCTAACGCTGCAAACACTAAAGCTGCAGGTGGAACAAGACCTATAAAAAATTCTATCCATACATCTTTCATACTTGTTGCTCTTAACTCTTCTGGTAATGGAGGTCCTAATTTTGGATTCATCATACATCTTACAGTAGTATAAGCAGCATAAAGACATGCAAGTAATACACCTGGTAAAATAGCTGCAGCAAACAAATCTGTTACTGGAATTTCCATTATAGGTCCCATGACTACTAACATAATACTTGGAGGAATTAAGATTCCTAAAGTACCTCCAGCTGTGATAGTTCCTGCTGCAAGTCTCACATCATAATTAGACTTGTTCATTGATTTAGCTGCCATAATTCCTAAAATAGTGACTGAAGCACCTACTATCCCTGTTGCTGCTGCAAAAATTACAGATACAAAAAGAACAGCGTAATATAATGAGCCTCTTACTTTTGCCAACATAAGTTGAAAAGCAGAGAATAATCTTTCCATTAAGCCTGCTTGTTCCATCATTATTCCCATAAACACAAAGAGCGGAACGGCGGCGAGAGTTTGTTCGGTCATGACCATTGAAAATTGCAGGGTCATTAAATAAAATACTAATTTTCCAAATCCTAAATAACCAAATACAAATCCTAAAAAAATTAATGTAAATGATATTGGAAAACCAATAAAAATTGCAAATAGCATTACTCCAACAAGTATGAAGCCTAAAATAGCTGGATCAATTAAATGTGAAATCATTTAGCCCCTGGCCATTTACCTTTTGTAGCTGCGTAATAACTTTTCAATAATTCTGAAACACCTTGGATAAGTAAAAAAATTATACCTACCCATAAACAACTTTTGATTGGCCACATATATGGCATCCAGGTTGTATCCATTCCTCTTTCACTTCTCATAATAGACTCTTGGACAAATCCAGTTGTCATATAAAAGAATACTAATAATCCAGGAAAGTAAAAAAGGAGATATAACCAAAAATCTACTCTTCCTTGAGTTTTGACTTTAAAATTTCTATATAAAAAATCTGCTCTGATATGAACTCCTTTTGACAAAGCATATGCTGCACCTAACATAAATAAAGCTCCATACAAAAATCTACTCATATCGTAAGCCCAAATTGTTGGTGATAAAAATAATTTTCTTGCTAGTACCTCGTAAACCATTCCTATGATCAAAGGCATGGTTATCCAACAAACTATATTGCCAATAACTTTGCTAAACTTATCAATGTTAACAATTGTTTTTGCCATCCAGTTAGGCATATCATCAGGCATTTTTCCTGATCCACCTCTTCTTTCAGCAATCATTTCATCTGAAATGTCTAACTTTGTCGGTTTTGATGTCATAATTTGTTGATAAAAAAGCGGGCTGTACAAGCCCGCTTTATATATTTTATTTGTTTACTTCAAAGTTGCTGCGTGAGCCATTCCTAGCTGTGCATTAGACATTTGTGCACCTGCCCAGAAAGGCACTGCTGTATCAGCAAATTTCTTTTGAGAGTCCCAAACTTTTTTGAAAAATGCATTTTTATTTGCATTTTTATTTAAAGTAGCATTAGCTGCTGCCATGTACTCAACAAAGTAGTCTTTAGGAGTATCATGAAGTTGAACACCATGTTTAGTAGTTAGTTCATGTAATGCTTCACCATTAACAAGAATTCTTCTTGCTAACGATTTCATTAAAGATGCATCAGCTGCAACTTTAATTGAGTTTTTCTCATGATCTGAGAATTTCTCATAAGTTGTTCCTGTAATATAAAAGTCAGCATTTACCACTACTTGGTGAAGACCTTGTAAGTAGTAATGTTTTAAAACTTTTTGGAAACCAAATACCATGTCTGGTTTTGGACAACACCATTCTGCAGCATCAATTGTACCTGCTTCAAGAGCTGGAAGAATATCTCCACCTCCCATAGCTACTGATGCAATACCAATATCTTTGTAAGTTTGTCCTGGAATTCCTGGAGGAGTTCTGAATTTTAATTTTCTGAAATCATCCATATTTTTAATTGGCTCTGGAAACCATCCTAAAGCTTCTGGTCCAACTGGTTGAAGCATAAAGCCTTTAATGTTTCTGTTCATTTCTTTCCAAAGTTGATCATATAATTGCTCTCCACCACCTGATAAAAACCAAGATAGAAACGCAATATTATCAATACCAACACCAGCACCTGCTACCGGAGAACCGAATAACATTGCAGCTGGGTGTTCACCTGACCAATAGTGTGTCCAAGCAAATCCACAATCAATTAAACCTTTGTCAACAGCATCTAGAGTTTCTTTTACTCCAACAACTGTTCCAGCAGGCATAATCTCAAACTTCAATGAACCTTGTGTAAGTTTAGTAACTGTATCTGTAAAATCCTTAAGCATGACAACTTCATCACCCTTAGCATTTAACACAGTCTGACATTTTAGAGTTTTTGCAGCATTAGCATTAGATACGAAACCTAATAATAAAGTCACTGCAAATAACATTGAAATGATTTTTTTCATTTATTTTCCCTCTGTTAGTTAA
>CACFZX010000031.1:0-6842 GCA_902570905.1 uncultured Pelagibacteraceae bacterium | reverse complement strand
CCCCTCTTATAGGAAATAATTGTAGATATTTGCCGACATGTTCAGATTATTTTATTGATTGCTTAAATGAGTATGGACTAATAAAAGGTTTTGTAAAAGGCACTAAAAGAATTTTATCATGCCACCCTATAAAATTTTTAGGTGGAGGCGAAGGATTTGATCCAGCAAAAAAGAAGGTTAAATAATAATGGACTCTAAAAATGTAATTGCAGCAATATCATTGAGTGCCGCAGTTATTATATTATATGGACTTTTTTTTGCGCCTGAACCCCAGCCAATTAATCAGACTCTACAAGAAAAAAATAATATTGTAGAAAATTCTGAAGCTCCAAAATTAATAGATACACAAGAAATCAATACAATTTCAAGAGATGAAGCTATCAACAATTCAGACAGAATTTCATTCGAAAATGAAAACATAATTGGGTCTATTTCTCTTTCAAATGGTGGTGCAATAGATGATTTTACTTTTAAAAACTACAATGAGAAACTTAATGGTAAAGAAAAAATTATATTATTAAATCCGATTAATGTTAAGGATGGATATATATTTAATACAGGATGGGTTTCATCTGATGAGAATATTGATACACCAAATTTAGATACCAAGTGGAAAATTTCTGGCAATAAAAAACTTTCTCCAAATAATCCTGTATCCATTTTTTATGAAAATGATCAAGGACTTAGGTTCGAAAGAATCATAAGTCTTGATGAAAAGTATTTATTTAAAATTAATCAAAAAATAATAAATAAAACGGATAAAAAATACAAATTTTATCCATATGCTTATTTACATCGGAATAATATTCCTGAAGATTTGACAGATTTTTATATTCTTCATGAAGGTTTTGTAACTGTTTCTGATGAGGAGTTAAAAGAAATTGATTATGATGATATTGATGAAAAAAGTTATACCAAAAATTCAAAAAAAGGCTTTATTGCTATTGGTGATAAGTATTGGGTTACATCAATTATTCCTCCTAAAGATAGACCCTTTAGGATGGATATTGATTATAAAAATAAATATAGAGCAAGCTACATTGACTCTGAAGGATTATTATTAGAATCAAATAGTTCAATAGAAAATAATGTTAAATCTATTATTGGTGCTAAAACCGTAAGAGATATTGATGGTTATGCAGAAAGTGAGAATATAGATAAATTCGATCTAGTGATAAATTGGGGAATACTTTATTGGCTAGTAAAACCAATGTTTTTTATACTTGAATACTTTTTTATATTTTCAGGCAACTATGGTTATGCAATTATATTATTAACTATTTTAGTTAGAATAGTTTTTTTTCCTTTAAATCAATATGCATTTAAAAGTATGGGAAAGATGAAAGTTTTACAGCCAGAAATGAATCGTTTGAAAGAACTACATAAAAATGACAAGCAGGAGCTCCAAAAATCACTTATGAAATTATATAAATCTGAAGGTATAAATCCTGCATCAGGTTGTTTGCCCATATTAATTCAGATCCCAATTTTTTTTAGTTTATACAAATTATTATTACTCGATATTTCTATGCGGCATGCTCCGTTTGTTTGGATATGGGAAGATCTTTCAGCCAAAGACCCAGTAACAATTTTTAATTTATTTGGCTTATTACCTTATAATGTTCCATCTTTTCTTGAAATTGGTTTGCTACCACTTTTAATGGGTATCACAATGTTTTTACAACAACGTTTAAATCCATCACCAATGACAGACCCTATTCAAAAGAAAATATTTGCATTTTTTCCATTTTTTATAACTATTATATTAGCTCCGTTCGCTGCAGGTTTGATTCTTTATTGGACAATGACAAATATACTTACAATTATTCAGCAGTGGATCATTCTAAGAAAGACAACAGTTAAAACTAAATAAAAATGAATCTAAATTACGAAGAATTAAAAAAAATTCTTCCAAATAATGGACCTGCTTTAGAAGAAGTTCAAAAATACATAACAAAATATAAAAATGATTTAATTGTAATAAAATATGGTGGAAATGTTTTTATTGATAGAAATATATTTAATAATTTTATCTTAGATTTAAGTATATTAAAACAATTAGGACTTTCAATTATAGTTGTCCATGGCGGGGGACCAAGAATAAAAAGAGAATTAGATAAATCAAATATTCAATCTAAATTTATAAGAGGCTTAAGAGTAACTGATGAAAAAATTATAAATATAGTTGAGAATGTGTTGATTGATTTTAATATTGACATTGTTGACTCTCTCAAAGAAAAGGGAACAGAAGCAATTTCAATAAATACTAAAAAGAACAATGTAATTGAAGTTATTCCTGAATCAGAAGAACTTGGCTTTGTAGGAAAACCATCTAAAATTAATAGTGATATAATTAAAAATATATTGGCAAAAAATATGATTCCAATAATTTCTCCCCTGGGAGTAGGAAAAAATAATCAAACATATAATATAAATGGTGATACAGCTGCAGGTGCAATTGCAAAATCTTTGAAATCAAGAAGACTGATTTTAATGACAAATATAAATGGGGTATTAGATAAAGAAAAGAAACTAATTGAGGAAATTACATCATCTGAAATATTAAAAATGATTAATGATGAGATTATAACAGAAGGCATGATACCTAAAATAAACACATGTCTTGATGCTGTAAATAATGGTGTTACTGGCGTTGTAATAGTTGATGGAAGAAAACCTCATTCGATTTTATTTGAAATATTTTCTGACAAAGGTGCAGGAACCTTAATAAGAAAATGAATGAATTAAAAAATAAAAAAATTTTATTGTTAGATCTTGATGGAACTGTGTATCAAGATTTAGAGGCAGTATTTGGTCAGGTTTCTAAGTTAATGACAAAATATATTTCTGAAAAACTAAAAATTGATTTAAAAAAAGCTAAAGAGTTACAAACAAATTATTTTTATAAATATAATACTAGTTTGAATGGTTTGATGATACATCATGATATTCCACCAAAAGAATTTCTTAATTATGTTCATGATATTGATCTTTCATTTATGGAAAAAGATAAAGTTTTAAGAGAAGAACTAGAAAAATCAGACATGAAAAAGCTTATTTTTACAAATGGTAGCACTAACCATGCTAAAAATGTTTTAAACCATCTAGGTATAGATGATTTATTTGAAGGAATATTTGATATTTCTGACGCAGAATATACACCTAAACCTGCACCAAAAGCTTTTGATTTGATGATAAAAAAATTTGGAATTAATCCAAAAGAAACAATCTATGTAGAAGATATAGCAAAAAATTTATCTATTGGTAAAGAAAGAGGTTGCTCAACTGTATGGTTAAAAAATAATGAACAATGGGGAAAAATGGAGTCAGATAAAGACTACATTGATCATAAAATTGAAAATCTATCTTTATTTTTAAAAGAAATAAGGTTATTAAAAAGTAATTAATTATGTCTATTGAAAAAATTATAAATGAAGCTTGGGATAATAAAGACCAAATTAATCCAAATTCTAACCAATCAATTAAAGATGCTATTAACCAAGTTATTGAAGATTTAGATTGCGGTAAATCTAGAGTTGCAGAAAAAATTAATGGTGAGTGGGTTACTCATCAACATTTAAAAAAAGCGATTATGCTTAGCTTTAGGATTTATCCAATGGAAAATTTAAATGGACCGTATTCTAGTTGGTTCGACAAAGCCCATTTACTTAAAGGTAAAACAGCGGGGTGGACTAAAGAACAACATGAGGCTGCAGGTTTTAGAATGGTTCCTAATAGTCCTGTTAGAAAAGGATCCTTCGTAGGTAAAAATGCAGTTCTAATGCCGTGCTATGTCAATATAGGAGCATACATAGATTCTGGAACAATGATTGACACATTTGCAAGAGCTGGAAGCTGTAGTCAAATTGGAAAAAACTGTCATATATCTGCAGGTAGTGGTGTTGGAGGGGTTCTTGAACCAGCACAAGCATTACCTACAATTATTGAAGATAATGTATTTTTAGGAGCTATGTCTGAAGTTGTTGAAGGTGTAATCATTGGAGAAGGTTCAGTTTTGAGTATGGGAATGTATATTGGTCAATCAACAAAAATAGTAAACAGGTCAACAGGTGAAATTACATATGGAAAAATACCTCCATATTCTGTTGTTGTTCCAGGTACACTTCCAGATAAAAAAAATCCATCGGCACCATCATTAAGTTGTGCGGTAATTATTAAACAGGTTGATGAAAAAACTAGATCTAAAACTTCTATAAACGATCTTTTGAGAGAATAAATTAATGAAAACTTTTAACGAAATAATTTTAGCTCAAGAGCTAATACGTTTTCCTACAATCAAAACTGAAGATAAAGGCATAATGAAATTTTTATCCAAAAAATTATCATCTATAGGTTTTAGATGTAAAATTATTAAATCAAAAGGAACAGGTCCTAAACCTGCTCTAAATTTGTATGCTAAATATGGAAATTCAAGACCTCATATAAATTTTTTAGGTCATACTGATGTAGTTGCAAATCTAAATAATTGGAAAATTTCACCTTTCAAAGCTGTTATTAGAAAAGGATATTTAAATGGTAGAGGATCACAAGATATGAAAGGGGGAATAGCTTGCTTTATAAGTGCAATAAGTAATTTTATTAAAGATAAAAATTTTAAAGGATCTATCTCTATTATAATTGCTGCAGATGAGGAGACTACAGGTTTAGGAACACCTGCAGTTATTAGATATCTGAATAAAAAGAGAGAGAAAGTTGATTTTTCAATAGTTGCTGAACCATCTTCAAATCGATCTATTGGAGATGAGATTAGAATTGGCAGACGTGGTTCTATGAATGGAACAATAACTGTATATGGAAAAAGTGGTCACTCAGCGTTTTATGGTTCTTACATCAATCCATGCACAGCTCTAGCTAAAATAATATCAAAATTAAAAGATTTATCTTTAGACAATGGTACCAAGTTTATGCCTCAATCTAACTTGGAGTTTACAAAAATAAATGTGGATAATTTGTCTGAAAATGTGGTGCCCCAGTCTGCTAGTGCAAAATTCAATGTGAGATTTAACTCTAAACATAAGTCATCTTCTTTGAAGAAAAAACTAAATAAGATAATTAATGCAGTTGCAAAAAAAGAAAGATGCAAAACTAAAATAAAATATAGAGTTAGTGGAGAAGCTTTTTACACCCAGCCTAACAAAGAAATATATATGGTTAAAAAAATTGTAAAAAAAGTTACAGGAAATACAGCAAAATTGAATTGTAGAGGAGGTACAAGCGATAGTCGATTTTTGGGCTCAATTCCAAGATTAGAGTTGGGATTAAAAAATAATACAATTCATATGGTTGATGAGAGGTCGTCGATTTCAGATTTAAAAAAGTTAACTAAAATATATTATAATATTTTAGAAAATTATTTTAAATGAAAACTGCAATAGTAACCTCTAAATCTTCTCTGGATCATAATACTGGATCAGGCCATCCTGAAAGCATTTCGAGAGTTACATCAATAATTGACAAATTAAGAAAAAATCAAAAACTAATTTGGAAAAATCCAGCTGTTTTTGATAAAGAGATAATTAAAGAAGCACACTCACCTAATTATCTTAGTGCAGTTGAAAATGCTTTTCCAAAAGAAGGTCTGGTATTTTTAGATGGAGATACAGTTGTATCTCCGGGTAGTAAGAATGCAACTTTTGACGCAGTAGGATCAATAATCACAGCTATAGATGGGGTTGAAAATAAAGAGTTTAGAGCTGCTCATTGTGTTACTCGTCCTCCAGGTCACCACGCTGAAAAAAGCAAAGCAATGGGATTTTGTGTAATAAATAATATTGGAGTTGCTGCAAATTATTTAATTTCAAAATATCAATATAAAAAAGTTGCAGTGATAGATTGGGATTGTCACTGGGGAAATGGCACATATGATATCCTTAAATCGAATAAAAATGTTTTTTTCTCAAGTTTGCACCAATATCCATATTATCCAGGAGGTGGATCTGAAGATCAAAAAGGAGAACATAATAATGCCTTAAATATTCCTTTGCCAGCTGGTACAAACTCTAATGAATACTTTGATGCATATGAACATATGCTAAAAAGATTAAAAAATTTTAAACCAGAATTTATATTAATGTCTGCTGGTTTTGATGCTCACAAAGATGACCCCTTATGTCAATTAAATTTAGAATCTAAGGATTATTATGAGATAACTAGAAGAGTATTAGAAACTACAAAACAATCGTGTAATGGTAAAGTTGTTTCAATTCTAGAAGGTGGATATGATCTTAATGCCCTGGCTGAAAGTGCTAATGAACATGTTAACGCACTAGTAGAATTTGGTTGATTAAAAAAAAAATATTAATAAATAATTATTATGCCTTTGTATAAAATCAAAAAAACAAACATCGACAAAAAAGGGTATGGTCTTTGTGCAACTAAAAATATTAAAAAAGGAACTAAAATTATTAATTATATTGGAAAAATTATTACAAAAAAACAAACAGAACTGTCAAAAAAATATGACAACGCCAAACCAATATATCTTTTTAATTTAAATAACAGATATGACCTAGATGGGGATTATTCTTTTAATACAGCAAGATTAATAAATCATTCTTGCTCAAACAACTGTGAATATGACGGGAAGGGACTCAAACTATGGGTGACAGCTATTAGAGATATTAAAAAAGGTGAAGAATTAACTTGTGATTATGGATTTGGATATGACGAGGACTTCAAACAATTTCCATGTAATTGTGGATCAAACAATTGTTGTGGATATATAGTTAGAGCAGAGTCAAGATGGCGAATAAACAGAAAATTTAGTTTAGGTCATCAAAAAAATTTTCGGATTAATAAATAACTTTTTCTAAATATAATCC
>CACFZX010000030.1:0-7670 GCA_902570905.1 uncultured Pelagibacteraceae bacterium | reverse complement strand
TTTCCACCTGTTCTATGCAAACCATAAAAAACTGTAACAAAATCATTTTCTATTAACCATAAAAAATGAGGTAGTAAAATTATTATAAAAGGTATTAAAGATATGAATAGTTTAAAATTAGTTTCTTTTTTAATTAAATAATTCAAAAAAAGTAAGCTTAAAGATAAAAGTAAATAAAAAAATAAATAATGAGATAAAACTCCAAAAGCTGCGAATGATCCAAATAATATCCAATGTCTAACAAAATTAGTTCTCAGTGCTTTCCAACAAAAAAATATTGAAAGTGACCAAAAAGGCAATTCAGTAACATAAACATTAAACTCAGGTGTTGTATAATTAAAAAAATAAATACCCTCTAAAAGAAGAACAGATAATAATGATAAAATATTGTCATCAAAAAAATCTTTTGAAATTTTCCAAATTATAAAAAAAGAAAAAACAACACATAATTGACTTAATAAATAGTAAGCCCAATCATTTGCGCCAAAAATTTGGTAAAAAATTTCTACTAATACAGCGCTCATAGGTGGATGTTTGTTAAATCCCCAATCTAAATTACTTCCCCAAGCAAGTGCTTCAATAGTATCTAATGGTAAATTCTGATTTGTAATTGAGGGAACCAAAGTCCATATAAATAAATGAGATATCAAAAAAATAATAAAAATATTATCTATTTTCTTTTTATTTATGGGCATTTTTACCAATTTATACAATTAATGCATTCTTGACACCAATTTATTGATGAATATATTCACCAAATTCTAAATTTAAGTATGGTTAAAATTTCTAAAACATACATCCCGAAGGAAAAAGAAAAATACATGTGTGCAAAACACTTAGCATTTTTTAAACAAAAATTAACAAATTGGAAAACAGAGTTAGTAAAAGCTAATAATGAGGCACTTTATAATAGTTCCTTAGATGATAATAGTACATCTGCAGATATAGTAGATCAGGCAAGTTCTTATACTGAAAAAAATGTTGAAATGAGAGCAATTAATAGACAGATTAAATTAATATCAAAAATAGACTCAGCACTTAAAAGAATTAAGGATGGTACATACGGATTTTGTGAGGATACTGGGGAGCCTATTGGTTTAAAAAGATTGATAGCAAGACCTGTTGCAACTTTAACCATAGCCGCTCAAGAAAAACATGAAAAAGAAGAAAAAGTTTTTGCTGACGATTAAGGTTGAGGAATTTTTGCACCATTTTTCATAAAATCAAAACCTTTAATCACTGCTTCCCTATTTGAGATTTTTATATACCAATCGGATAAATATTTATAACTTTTCAGTCCAATATCGTGCCATTCGTGCCTTGAGATCCATGGCCATGTAGCAATGTCAGCAATGGTGTACTCCTCACCAGCAAGGTATTTTTCTTTGCTTAGCCTTTCTTCTAAATCTCCATAAATTCTTTTTGCTTGTTCAAAAAATTTATCTTCACCAAATTTGCTTTTACCAGGATTAAAATAGTGGAACTGATGATGCTGTCCTATCATAGGTCCCACGTTTCCCATCTGGGCCATGAGCCATTGATTTATTATATTTCGATCTTTAGTATTATAAAACTTTCCACTTTTTTCCCCAAGATATATAAGTATTGCTCCTGACTCAAAAACCGATTTTGAATTTTCATGATCAACTATTACTGGAGTTTTGCTAAACGGACTTATTTTTCTGAATTCATCACTAAATTGTTCTCCCTTAGATAAATCAACTTTTGTAACCTTAAATTTATAGTCAATTTCCTCTAACATTATTGAAATTTTTCTTGTATTTGGAGTTTCGGAGGAGAATAATTCAATCACTCTTTTATACCAAGTCTGTTTTTGATTGTCTTAGATGAAGTAGTAAATTCGAACCTATATTTTTCATCTGGTCTTGCTAGTTTAAAACAAGCCCTTGCTGCTAACGCGCCTTCATGAAATCCTGACAATATTAGTTTTAGTTTTCCAGGGTAATTACAAATGTCTCCAACTGCGTATATACCTTTTTGATTAGTTTCAAATTTTTCAGTGTCTACGGGAATTGTTTTTTTATCAATATTTAATCCCCAATCAGCTATTGGGCCAAGTTTCATTATCAGACCAAAAAATCCCAAAATATAATCTGTATCTAACTTTTTAATATCTTTATCATCACTCTCTATTTCGATACTTTCTAAATTATCTTTTCCATTAACATTTTTTAATTGATATTTTGTAAACAATTTAATTTTTCCACTTTTGTTAAGATCGTGAACTTTATTTACATTAAGTTGCGCTCCTCTAAACTCATCTCTTCTATGGATTAGATTTACCTTAGAATCTTTTGACAATTCTAAAGCCCAATCAATAGCGCTATCGCCTCCTCCAAAAATAGATACAGTTTTTCCCTTAAATACAGACTTATCTTTTACTGAGTACAGAACCGAGTTATTTTCATATTTTTCACATTCCTTAAGATTAAATTTTCTTGGTTCAAATGATCCTACTCCACCTGCAATTATAACATTTGGAGTGCTAAATTTTGTACCTTTGTTAGTTTTTATTTCCCAGTTGCTATTATTTTTTTTTAACTCGTCCACTCTTTCAGACAAGTGAAATTTAATATTAAAAGGTTTAAGTTGTTCAACTAAGTTATTTGTTAATTCTTCACCGGTGCATTCAGGTATTGCAGGAATATCATAAATTGGTTTATCAGGATAAAGCTCTATACATTGACCACCAATCTTATCAAGATTATCTACAATTTCACAATTTAACCCAATAAGTTTTAATTGATGAGCTGTAAACAATCCAGTTGGACCTGCTCCTATAATTACCGCATCAGTTTTAATCATTAAACTTGTTTTTCAGGAAGATTTACTATTAAACCATCTAACTCATCAGAAACTAAAATCTGACAGCTCAATCTACTAATTTTTTTTGGTTCAAATGCCATATCTAACATATCTTCCTCTCCGTCTTCTTTTTTTGGTAACTTATTAAACCATTCTTCTTTGACATAAACATGGCAAGTAGCACATGCCATTGATCCTCCACAATCAGCATCTATTCCAGGAATATTATTTTGAACCGCTCCCTCCATAACACTTAAACCATTTGTTACATCAATTGTATGATTTTTACCGTTATGTTCAATGTAAGTAATTTTTGCCATTAAATATTATATAAGCACAAAAAAAAATAGGGCAAGTATGCAAAACATACCTGCCCTATTAAATAGTTTTAAGCTAATTATCTTTTAGCTCTAGAAACAGATGAAACAGCTGCAGCCCAAATTACAAGACCAAAAGCGATCTTGTTAATAAAGTCTGCTAAGTTGTAAATCACGTTTAGTGAATTAGCATCTACACCACCTGTCAGGTAACCAAATACATAACCTAATGGGTAAATTGCCCAACCTACTGTTACAATCATTCTCATTGCACTAAATGCAGTCACAAGAGCCTTGTTACCACTTTTAGCAGCAGCTTTACCTGCTTCACCTGAGAATACTTCATATAAGATGTAGATCCATCCAGCCATACCTACTATAAATCCAAGCATAGCATTGATGTAACCTGCTTCTCCTAAGTATCCACCGATTAACATTACTAATGATCCAATTAACAATCTCCAGAACATTCCAGAATTTGCTTTACCTACAGCTGCTAGAATTAAATAGAATTCTACCATCTGTAATGGAACAGTAATTAACCAGTCAATATATCTGTATACTGTTGGCGAGTCTCCAGTCATTACCCATACATCTCTCATGTACATGTAATGTACGAATGCTACACCAGTTACTAGTCCTGCTACTGTTACAGATGTTTTCCAGCCTGCTGCTACTGATCCTCTTTCCATAAAGAAGAATACAGTTGCTGCTGCCATTCCCATTGCGATTACCCAAAAAGATATCCCAACGAAATCATCTGAAGCCAGAAGGACAGTTTCCGCATTTGCCGCACCTGAAAAGCCCAATAGAGCTAAAGATGCAAGAGCAAACAATTTAAGTTTTTTCATAAAAAACTCCCTCTCAGTTGTTTTTTTTAGTTTAAATTTAAACTAAGAATTCATTTTACTGAATTCAAAGCATGGTGCTAATTAACAAATTAATTTAGTTAATAGAAGGCTTTTTTTGCCCTAATAAGTATTGATTTTATTACGTTTTTAAAATTAAATACAACTTAGAACTTAATTTTTAAAAAAAAACAAATCATTAGGAAAAGTTTAATGAAGTCTGATTTTGATCAAATTTATAAGGAATCTATAAATAATCCTGAAAAATTTTGGCAAGAGATATCTAATGATATTTTCTGGTTCAAAAAGCCTTCTAAAATATTAAACAAATCTAATCCACCTTTCTACAAGTGGTTTGAAGATGGAACAACAAACACATGTTATAATGCTTTAGATTTACATGTAGACAATGGCAGAGGTGATAAAACTGCCTTAATTTATGATAGTCCAATAACTGGAAACAAAAAAAAATTTTCATATTTAGAATTGAAAGAAAAAGTTTCAAAATTTGCGGGGTCATTAGATAATCTAGGTATTAAAAAAGGTGATAGAGTAATAATTTATATGCCTATGATACCAGAAGCAGTGGTTGCTATGTTAGCATGTGGAAGAATTGGAGCAGTACACTCTGTAGTTTTTGGAGGTTTTGCTTCTAATGAACTAGCAAGCAGAATAGATGATAGTAAAGCAAAGTTGTTAATTACTGCTTCCTGTGGCTTCGAACCTGGAAGAACTGTAGAGTATAAACCTTTAGTTGATGGTGCTCTTAAATTAGCAAAACATAATGTTGATAAAGTTATTTTTTTTCAAAGAAAAGACAATGAAGTAAAATTAAATGCACCTTTAGAGATAAGCTGGGATGAGGCTTTATCAAATCAAAAGGATATTGATTGTGTTGAAATGGGTTCAAATGAATATGCTTACATACTTTATACATCTGGAACAACTGGTATCCCAAAAGGAATAGTAAGAGATATTGGTGGTCATATAGTTGCTCTAAAATGGACTATGAAGAATATTTATAATATTGAGCAAGATGACATATGGTGGTCAGCAAGTGATATAGGTTGGATTGTTGGACATTCATATATTGTCTACGCACCTTTATTCAAAGGTTGCACAACTGTTCTCTTTGAAGGAAAGCCAGTAGGCACTCCTGACGCAGGTGCTTTCTGGAAAATAATTTCAGATTATAAAGTAAAATCTTTATTCACAGCTCCAACAGCTTTTAGGGCAATTAAAAAAGAGGATCCTGAAGGGAAATTCTTTTCAAAGTATGACTTAAGTTCATTTAAATCACTTTTTTTAGCCGGTGAGAGAGCTGATCCAGATACAATTAAATGGGCTGAAAATCTTTTAAAGGTTCCTGTAATTGATCATTGGTGGCAAACTGAAACAAGTTGGGCAATTAGTTCAAATTGCACTGGTATAGAAATGATGGAGACTAAATATGGTTCAGCTTGTAAAGCTGTACCTGGTTACGATGTTAAAATTATTAATCCAGACCAATCAATTGCAAAAGAAAATGAAATGGGAGATATAGTTGTTAAATTACCTTTGCCCCCTGGAACTTTCCCTACGCTCTGGAATGCTGATAAAAGATATGAGGAAAACTATATGTCGAATTATAAAGGTTATTATCAAACTTATGACGCGGGTCATATTGATGAAGATGGTTACATTTGGATAATGTCCAGGACAGATGACATAATAAATGTAGCTGGGCATAGACTATCCACAGGTGCAATTGAAGAGGTATTATCTGAACATCAATCCGTTGCTGAATGTGCAGTTCTTGGTATTGCTGATAAATTAAAGGGTCAGCTACCTATTGGATTAGTTGTCCTAAAGTCAGGTGTTGAAAAAGATAATGATACAATATCCAAAGAATGTATTCAAATGGTCAGAGACAAAATTGGGCCAGTTGCTGCATTTAAAGTAGTTATTGTTATAAAAAGATTGCCAAAAACTCGCTCAGGAAAAATTTTACGTGGAACTATTAGAAAAATTGCTGATGGTGTTGAATATAAAGTTCCTCCAACAATAGATGATCCTAAAATTCTGACAGAAATTAAAGAAGATTTAGTTAATCATAAAATTTTAAATAATGGTTAAAACTTATATTTTTTTAATTGTTGCAATTTTTTTTGAGGTTGCTGGAACAATGTTGTTGCCAGTATCACAAAACTTCACAAAACTAATACCAACAGTTGCTCTATCTGTATTCTACCTTTGTGCAATTTATCTTTTAACATTTGTAGTTAATAAACTTCCAATTGCGATTGTATATGCAACTTGGAGTGGACTTGGTATTTTTACAATAGCTATACTAGGGTATATATTTTTTAAACAAACTCTTGCTTGGCAGGCAATATTAGGATTATTTTTAATTGTGATTGGAGTAATTTTAGTAAACAGTTTTGCTGTGAAGCTTAACTAAATTGCAAAGGTGTTCCCTCAGGGTCTCCAAGAATTTTTCCATCCTGCATTTTTATTTTACCTGCAATAATGGTATGAGTAGGAGTTCCTTTTAATTTGAAACCGTCAAATGGAGACCATTTACATTTGCTCTCGATATTTTCATTTTTAATCTCAATTATTTTATTCATATCGACAATTGTAAAGTCAGCATCATAACCTTCTCTAATAAATCCTTTATTTTTAATACCAAAAATTTTGACTGGATTTTCACAAACAAATTTTATTAGTTGGTCTAATGTTAATTTATCATCATTCACATGATTCAACATTATAGGCATTAAAGTTTGTACTCCAGGCATTCCTGAAGGAGTATTTGGATATACTTTATCTTTGTTAACTTTTAGATGAGGAGCATGATCAGATCCTATAGTATCATTATAATTATTTCTTACCCCATACCATAATCTTTCATAGTGAGACTTATCCCTTAAAGGTGGATTCATTTGAGCATAAGTTCCAAGTTTATCATAACAATCTGGTGCATAGAGTGTTAAATGCTGAGGTGTAATCTCAAAAGTAATATTGCCTTTGTGTTGTGATAAAAAATCAATTTCCTCTTTTGTTGTAATATGGAGAACATGAGCTTTTTTATTATACTTTTCGGCAATTCTAACAATTCTCCTAGTAGATGACATTGCGCACTCTACACTTCTCCAGACTGGATGTGTGTGAACATCGCCTTCTTTGATTAATTTTTTATTTACTTTTAGAATTGCTTCATCTTCTGAGTGTACAGCCACAACTTTAGAACTATTTTGAAAAACCTTATCAATATCATCTTCCTCGGCTACTAATAGATTGCCTGTTGAAGAACCTGCGAAAAGTTTAATGCCACAGCAGCCTTCTAAACCTTTTAAACTTGCTAAATCATCTGCATTATCTGCAGTTGCTCCAAAATAAAAAGCATAATTACAATACATTCTATTCTTAGCAAGATCTAATTTTCTTTGAAACTCTCTCATATTAGAGGTTGGTGGATTTGTATTGGGCATTTCAAATACACTGGTAATACCACCAGCTATTGCCGCTCTACTTCCTGAATGAAGATCTTCAGTATCTGTTGAACCAGGTTCTCTAAAATGTGTTTGAGTATCTATGCAGCCAGGTAATATAATCTGGCTTTCGACATTAATTGTTTCTTTAGCTTCATCCAAAATTTGACCTATCTTTTGAATTTTTCCATCTTTTACAGCAACAT
>CACFZX010000029.1:0-7699 GCA_902570905.1 uncultured Pelagibacteraceae bacterium | reverse complement strand
ATGGTGCTTGATCAGAATTAACATTAAATCTTGCTAATCTTAACGCAACACAAATAACATAAACTAAACAAATTAACCATCCAACTCTACCAATTTCATTTAATTTCCAAAAATACATTATAAAAGCTGGGGCAACACCAAAACTTATTACATCAGTTAATGAGTCAAGCTCCTTTCCAACTTTTGAGGTTCCTTGAACTAATCTAGCTATACGTCCGTCTAATCCATCTATAATTGCAGCAACAATTATTGCTAATATAGATAAAATAAAATTTCCATCAAAAGCAAATTTAATAGAACTTAATCCAATACATACACCTACTAGAGTAAACATATTTGGTAATAAAATTCTTGTTTTTTTATTGCTTACTAGCTTAAAGTTTTTTTTATTTTGCTCCATGATTTATTTTTTTGCTATTAGAGTTTCCCCAGCAATAGTTTTTTGGTTTACTTTTACTAAAGGTTTATAATTATCAAAATAAAGATCAGCTCTACTCCCAAATCTTATCATTCCTATTCTTTCACCTTGTTCTAATTCTTTACCTTCATGAGATTCATTTACTATTCTTCTTGCAATCAATCCTGCTATTTGAACAACAACTACATCTTCTCCAAAAGAATTTTGAATTTTATAATAGTTTCTTTCATTCTCTTCGCTGGCTTTATCAAAAGATGCATTAATAAATTTTCCTGGTTTATATAGTATTTGACTAATCTTACCAGAGCATGGTGTTCTGTTAACATGACAATCGAATACATTCATAAAAATACTTACTTTAGTAAATTTTTTATTTTCTAAACCAAGTTCTTTTGGACCTGCTGTCTCAACCACCTGAAGAACCAAACCATCTGCAGGACTAGTAAGATAGTTATCATCTTCTATAGAAATCCTATCTGGATCTCTAAAAAAATAATAAACCCATATAGTTAAAACAAATCCTATAAATCCTAAAAACCCATGAATTAAATATAGGATAACTGTTAAGACTGAAAAAATAACTAAGAATTTGTACCCTTCAGAGTGTATTTTAGGAAAAATTTTATCTAGCATAATTATTTCTTTTGATAATTTTTAAGTTAATATGTATATAAAAGCTCGAATTTCAATTACTTAGATATATCTAAATATGAGCAAAATAAAGGTAAAAAACCCAATTGTAGAGTTAGATGGTGATGAAATGACTAGAGTCATTTGGGAATTTATAAAAAAAAAGTTGGTACTTCCTTATATTGATCTTGGTATTGAATACTATGATTTAGGTATGAAAAGTAGAGATGATACTAATGATCAAATAACAATTGATTGTGCAAATGCTATAAAAAAAGTGGGGGTGGGAATTAAATGTGCAACTATTACTCCTGATGAAGAAAGAGTAAAGGAATTTAATTTAAAAAAAATGTGGAGATCACCTAACGGAACTATTAGAAATATTATTGGTGGTACAGTATTTAGAGAACCGATAATATGTAAAAATGTTCCAAAACTTGTACCTTCATGGACTGATCCATTAATAATTGGAAGACATGCGTTCGGAGATCAATACAGAGCTACAGATTTTTTAGTTCCCGGCAAGGGCAACCTTGAAATTAAATGGACATCTGAGGATGGTAAAGAAGAAAAAAAATATGAAGTTTTTAAATTTCCAGGACCAGGAATTGCATTATCTATGTATAATTTAGACAAATCAATTGGCGATTTCGCTCGATCTTGTTTTAATTATGGTCTAATAAAAAAGTGGCCAGTATATTTGTCAACAAAAAATACTATTCTCAAAAACTATGATGGAAGGTTTAAAGATATATTTCAGGAAATATATGAAAAAGAATTTAAGTCAGAATTTATAAAAAATAAAATAATTTATGAACATAGATTGATTGATGACATGGTTGCCTGTGCTATGAAATGGCATGGTAATTACATTTGGGCATGTAAAAACTACGATGGAGATGTTCAGTCAGACACAGTTGCTCAAGGATATGGTTCCTTGGGATTGATGACAAGTGTATTGTTAGCGCCTGATGGAAAAACAATGGAAGCTGAGGCTGCGCATGGAACTGTTACTAGGCATTTTAGAATGCACCAACAAGGTAAAGAAACTTCAACAAACCCAATTGCTTCAATATTTGCTTGGACTAGAGGTTTGTCTCACAGGGGTAAACTAGATGGTAATAATGAATTAATAAAATTTTCTGAAGTTTTAGAAAAAGTATGTGTGGAATGTGTAGAAAATGGTTTTATGACTAAAGATCTAGCAATATTGATTGGTCCTTCAACAAAATACCAAACAACAAACCAATTTTTAGACGAAATAGATGGTAATTTAAAAAAAAAACTAAATTAAATCTTTAAGTTTTTTTAAAGCTTCTTCTATTTTAGAAATATCTTGACCACCAGCTTGAGCAAAATCTTTTCTTCCACCACCACCTTGTCCACCAGTAATTTCAGATCCAAGTTTTGCGAATTTTACAGCATCGTATTTTGAAATTAATTTTTCTGATATACCAATTGCTAAACCAACTTTTTCATCTTTACTAGCAAATACAATTACTATTCCTTCTTCTAAATCTTTTTTACCTTGATCAACTAATTTCCTTAAATCTTTTGGTGGTAAGTTTTCTACTATTTGTAATCTTACATTAATACCATTTATTTTTTCGTCTTTTATTTTATTTTTAGACTTATCTTTCAGTATAAGATCAACATTTAATTTCTCTAGTTGTTTCGATAAGTCTTTAATTAAACCTTTTTGATCCCTGTTTTCTAAATTTGGTTTTCCACCTAACTTTATAATTTGAGAAGAAAGATCATTTATAGTCTTTTCCTCTTTTTGAGCTGAAAGATCTGATAGTTTTTCTTTATTGTTTAAATAATCCTGAAGCTGTTTATCTCTTAATGCTTCAACTCTTCTAACTCCTGCTGCAATGGAACTTTGGCTAACTATCTTAAATTTTCCAATATCTGCAGTATTTTTAACATGTGTACCTCCGCAAAGCTCTGTTGAAAAATATTTACTCTTTTCATCTCCCATAGATAACACTCTAACTTCATCTCCATATTTCTCACCAAATAATGCTAAAGCACCATTTTCAACAGCTTCTTTTGGTGTCATTAGTCTAGTTTTTACTTCAGATTTTGTTTCCACCATTGAATTAACATATTTCTCAATTTTATTTATTTCATCATTTGATATTGGCTTCATATGACTAAAATCAAATCTAAGCCTATCTGCCTCTACTAATGAACCTTTTTGGGTTACATGAGTTCCCAATACTCTTCTGAGAGACTCGTGCAATAAATGTGTTGCAGAATGATATGCTCTTATATTTTCTCTTCTAATGGTATCAATCCTTAATTCTACATTTTCATTTAATTTAATTTCTCCTGAAATTACTTTTCCATAATGAATAAATAAATCACCAAGTTTTTTTTGAACATCTGAAACTTTAAATTTAAATTTACCTGAAATAATTTCCCCTACATCTCCAACTTGACCACCAGACTCACCATAAAAAGGTGTTTGGTTTACTATTATAATTCCCTCTTCCCCTGTTTTTAATGTATCAGTTTCTTTGTTATCTTTTAGTATAGATTGTACAACTGCTTCTGCTTGATTAGTTTCATATCCAAGAAATTCAGTGGGTCCTAATTTATCTTTAATTCCAAACCAAATATCATCGACAGCACTATCACCTGAACCTTTCCAATTTTTTTTAGCAAGCTCTTTACTTTGCTTCATAAGTTGATCAAATCTCAAATTATCAACTCCTAATGATTTATTTTTTAAGATGTCTTGTGTTAGATCTAATGGAAAACCATATGTATCATAAAGTTTAAAAGCTACGTCACCAGATAAAACTTTATCAATTTTATTTATCTCATCGTTTAATATTTTCATTCCTCTATCTAAAAGAACTAAAAACTTTTCTTCTTCCATTTTTAAAGTTTCTTTGATTAATGCCTCAGCTCTTTTAAGCTCTGGATAGTTGCCAGACATTTCTTCCATTAATGTTTTAAATATATTATAGAAAATTGGTTTTTTAGATCCTAGCAAATGAGAATGTCTCATTCCTCTTCTCATAATTCTTCTAAGCACATAGCCTCTGCCCTCGTTAGAAGGCAAAACACCTTCTGCAATTAAAAATGAACTTGCTCTTAAGTGATCAGCTATAACTCTAAAGCTTGAAATGTTTTTTTGATCAGACTTCACGTTAACTTCATCTGAAATCGATTGTATTAATTTTTGAAAATGATCTGTTTTGTAATTATCATGAGTACCTTGCATAAGAGCTGTAATTCTTTCTAATCCCATACCGGTATCAACTGATGGTTTAGGTAAGTCTATCCTTTTATCTTTTGATAGTTGCTCAAACTGCATAAATACTAAATTCCAAATTTCAATATATCTATCTCCATCTTGATTTTTTGAACCAGGTAAGCCTCCTTCAAGGTGGTCTCCATGATCATAAAAAATCTCTGAGCAAGGGCCACATGGACCAGTTTCTCCCATAGACCAAAAATTATCTGAAGTTGAAATTTTTATTATTCTGTCATCTCCAAAACCTGTGATTTTTTTCCATAACTTTAAAGCCTCCTCGTCCTCATGAAACACTGTAAAATAAAGCTTATTTTTATCTAAGCCAAAATCTTTTGTTATTAAATTCCAAGCAAGTTCTATTGCTCTTTCTTTAAAATAATCTCCAAACGAAAAGTTTCCTAACATTTCAAAAAAAGTATGATGTCTCGGTGTGTAACCAACATTTTCAAGGTCGTTATGTTTTCCTCCAGCCCTAACACATTTCTGAGATGTTGTGGCTGTCTGATAGTCTCTTTTTTCTAAACCAGTAAACACATTTTTAAATTGAACCATGCCAGAGTTGGCAAACATTAGCGTTGGATCATTGTTTGGAACTAAATTGCTAGACTCAACAATCTTATGATCATTTTTCTCAAAGTATTTGAGAAATGTAGTTCTTATTTCATTAAGTGTTTTGTCTGCCATACTTTTAAAATACAGCATTTTTTTATGATGTCTATATGTCTAAATATAAAAAAGGCGCCTAATTAGGCGCCTTTAAAGCTAAAAGTTTTTTGCTAATTCTTTGTTGGTGGTGTTTCTTCTTTAACTGCCTCTACTTTTTCCTTATCTAAAGGATTTCCTTCAATTTTTTTTGAAATTAATCCAGCTTTTTCTCTAATAGCCATCTCAATTTCAGCAGCAGCTTTTGGATTTTGTTCTAAGAAAAGTTTAGCATTTTCTTTTCCTTGACCTATTTTTTCACCTTTATAAGCGTACCAAGCACCAGATTTTTCAACTATTTCTGCTTTAGCGCCTAGATCAATTAATTCTCCAGTTTTGCTAATTCCTTTTCCATACATTAAATCAAATTCTACGACCTTAAATGGTGGCGCAACTTTATTTTTAACCACTTTAACCCTTGTAGTATTACCAATTATTTGCTCTTTGTCTTTTATTGCACCTATTCTTCTAATGTCCATTCTTACTGATGAATAAAATTTAAGTGAATTTCCCCCTGATGTAGTTTCAGGACTACCAAACATTACACCAATTTTCATTCTAATCTGATTAATGAAAATAACCATCGTATTAGTTCTTGAAACTGAACCTGTTAATTTTCTTAACGCTTGAGACATTAATCTTGCTTGTAAGCCAACATGATGGTCTCCCATATCTCCTTCGATTTCAGCTCTTGGTGTTAATGCTGCAACTGAGTCAATTACTAGAACTGACATAGAGCCTGATTTTATTAACGTATCTGTAATTTCTAAAGCTTGTTCTCCAGTGTCTGGTTGTGAAATTAAAAGTTCTTCAGTGTTTACTCCTAATTTTTTGGCATAAACTGGATCTAAAGCATGCTCTGCATCCACAAATCCACAAATTCCACCTGCTTTTTGAGCTTCAGCAATTACTTGTAATGCTAAAGTTGTTTTTCCAGAAGACTCTGGTCCATAAATTTCAACAATTCTTCCTTTTGGCAATCCACCAATCCCAAGCGCCAAGTCCAAACTTAAAGAACCTGTTGAAACAGACTCAATATCCATAGCTTTTTGCTCACCCAGCTTCATTACCGAACCTTTCCCAAAGTTATCTGTGATTTGGCTTATTGCTGCTTCTAGAGCTTTATCTTTTTCTTTGTTTTCTGAATCTTTTTCTTTAGTAGACTTAACTACCTTTAAATTATTTTTTGTCATTTTTTTCCTCTTTTTTTACGTTTTTTAACACTCGAATCATGCTTTTAAATGTACACATTTTGTTCTCATTGGCAATAAAAATATTAATTTATTCCAAAAAGCCTTGGTTTAGTTGATTTTTAAATGATCACTATTTAAAAGACCCATAGATTTAAGCAAGTTAAATTGGGAAAGAATTAAGTTTCTTTCCGAGTCAGCTCTAGTAATTAATGCATTAAGCAATAAAGAATTAGATTGTATAACATCTAAAGTTGTTCTTCCTACTCCACTCTCATATTCTGCAGTAATACCTTCATTAGCTATTTCAGCAGCTCTTACTTGAGCCTCAACAGAAGATAATAAACTTTGATTAGATAAAAAATTTGACCACGCACTGGCTACAATTGCTTCATTAGTTTTAACAGCACTATCAAGAAGAAGTCTCTTTCGAGTTTTTAAATTTTTATTTTTATTTAAATTTGCCCTATTTTTTCCGCCCGAATAAAAAGGCCAGGTAACTGTAGCTTTTAAAATATCCTTCTCTCTTTCATCATATGTTGCACTTAAGTCTTCTGAATAAGATTTTTCAAAAGAAATAGAGGCACTTGGGGAAAGATCTGATCTAGCAATTTGAACATCTTTTTCAGATTGTTCAAATTCTAATTTTGAGATTATTAAGTCTGGATTATTTTTTCTTGAAACTTCTAAAGCATTATTCAAACTATTTGGAAGATTAATACTTATTTCAAGATCACTACTCAGAGAATTTAAATCTGGCAAAGGTCCAATTACATTTTCAAAATTTAATTTATTAGTGATAACCTCGTTCTCAGCTATAATTAATTTGGCTTTAGCTCCAGCTAGGGACGACTCTGATTGGGCAACATCTGAAACTGTAACTTCTCCTCTATCAAGTCTTATTCTATCCGTCTCGACCTGCCTTTCTAATAAATTTACATTTTCAGAATTTATTCTGTATTTTTCATTTGCAAGTACCAAACCTGTATAAGCCTCAACAGCTTTAAAAAATATATCTTGTTCTTTTTTTTTAAATTTTGCTTTTGCTAAATCAATTCCAATAATATTTTTTTGATAATCCGCGCCTCTACCAAAGTCTATTATTTTTTGTTCTATTGTTATTGATGTAGTTAAAGGATCAACATCAGTAACAGCTGCGTCACCGCCACTTTGATTTGTCAATTCCTTTGTATTCTCTTTACTCTTGCTACCAGAGATTGTTAATGAGGGCATGTAGTCACTTTTTGAAATTTTTAAATCTTCTTCCGATACTTTTAAATTTTCTCTTTCGGCATTAATTTCTGGATTATTTTTATAAGCAATTTTTAAAGCCTCTTTTAAGGAAATAGCAAAAGCATTTGCAGAAATGAATGAAAATACAATAATTAATAAAATTTTTTTGATCATCTTTTTAATTTTATAGATTTAATTTGATGGTTATTATTTAATTGCATAACAACTGAAGCATATTTTGGAGCTTGTTTGAACATG
>CACFZX010000028.1:0-8017 GCA_902570905.1 uncultured Pelagibacteraceae bacterium | reverse complement strand
GAAAGTAAATCGGCCTTCAATATATTAATGAATGGTAAAGCTAGCGAAGATGAAATATTTAATTTTCTTACTTTGTTATCACTTAAAGGAGAGGTTTCTTCTGAAATAGCTGGGGGTGTTTATGTCCTAAGAGAAAAATCAAAAAGAGTAAATAATGATGAATGTATAGATACATGTGGAACTGGGGGGGATGGAATGAATACTCTGAACATATCTACTGCTTCAGCATTATTATTAGCTAGCATTGGTATAAAGGTTGCTAAACATGGAAATAAAGCAGTTTCATCAAAATGTGGATCTGGTGATGTATTAGAGGCATTAAATATTAATATTAATTTAGAACCAAATCTTGTTGAAGATCAAATAAATAAACTAAATTTTGGTTTTATGTTTGCACCGAATTATCATAGTGCTATGAAATTTGTAGGTCCTACAAGAAAGAAAATTGGAAAGAGAACGATTTTTAACATGATTGGACCATTAAGTAATCCTGCACTCGTTACAAGACAAGTAATTGGTGTTTTTGATAAAAAATTATTAAACATTTTTGCAGAAGCCTTAAAAAATTTAGGAATTAAATTTGCATGGATAGTAAATAGTGAGGATGGATTAGATGAGATATCACCTTATGAAAAAACAAATATTGTTCAATTAAAAAAAGGTGAGATTTCGAATATCACAATTGATCCAAAAGAACTAAATATTCAGGCAAATAATATCAAAGACTTAATTGGAAACGACTCAAAATTTAATGCGGAGAGAATGATAGATATATTTAAAGGAGAAGACAATGACTTTTCAAAAGCAGTTTGTTTAAACGCTGCGGCTGGACTTATAGTTTCTGAAAAATACAATAATTTTAAGACTGCTTATAATTTTACCAGAGAATTTATCAAATCAGGTAAAGCCTTCGAACATTTAAAAAAAATACAAAGTGTCTGAAAATATACTAAAAAAAATAATTGATAATAAAGAAAAAAAAATAGATTTGTTAAAAGAATCTATATCTATTGATAATTTAAAACGTAAAATAAATGAAAATAATTCTTATATTAATTTTGCTGAAAAAATAATACTAAATGAAAAAAATAATAAAATTTCAATTATCGCAGAAATTAAAAAGGCCAGTCCATCAGCTGGCATTATAATTAATGATTATAATCCATTAAATATCGCAGAAGTTTATAATAATAATAAAGCTACATGCTTATCTGTTTTAACTGAGGAAGACTATTTTTTAGGGAATTTATCAGACATTACAAAGATTAAAGAAAAAATAAAACTTCCCATATTATGTAAAGATTTTTTTATAGATAAATTTCAAGTTTATCTCGCTAAAAGTTATGGCGCTGATGCAATTTTAATTATTTTAGCTGCTGTTTCTGATAAGATTGCAGATGAATTATACAAAGAAGCTTTAAAATTAAAAATGTCAGTCATTATTGAAGTTCATACTGTCGAAGAAGCAAAAAGAGCTTTAAAATTTAAAGATGCATTAATAGGTATAAATAATAGAAATCTTAAAACACTCAAAACTCAAATAAATACAACTTATGATATTTATAGTGTATTAATAAACCATAGCGGACCGCTGATTTCTGAAAGTGGAATAAAAACAAAAGATGATTTATTAGAAATAGAAAAAAAGACAAATATTAAAACTTTTTTGATAGGTGAATCACTTTTGAAAGATTTGAATAAAAATTCAATTTTTTCTGTTTTGTAGCTAAATAAAGGTTGAATTTATTGGTTTTTAACCTGTTGTTTATTCGATAGAACTTTAATAGAACATGAATGTACTTAATTTGTTCTATGTTAACTAAAAAACAAAAAAATCTGCTTTTATTTATCAACAAGAAGTTGAGATCTTCTGGGGTGTCTCCTTCATATGAGGAAATGAAACTTTCTCTTAATTTAAAATCTAAATCAGGAATACATAGGCTAATAAGCGCTTTAGAAGAAAGAGGTTTTATAAAAAGATTAGCTCATAAAGCTAGAGCCTTGGAAGTAATTAAACTTCCTGAAACAGCCTCAGCTAATGATATTTATAATAGTTTTTCACCAAGTGTTATCAGAGGTGGATTGGATGATTCTGTTGCTACTAATAAAGAAAGTGAAATACCTGTTTTAGGTGATATTGCAGCTGGAACACCAATAGAAGCAATTCAAAATGAAGTTACAAGAATTTCCTTACCATCAAATATTGAAAAAAATGGTGAATATTTTGGATTAAAAGTTAATGGTGATTCCATGATTGAGGCTGGTATAAATGATGGTGATACAGTCATAATAAAAAAAACTGATACAGCAGAAAATGGAAAAATTGTTGTTGCACTTATAGATGATCATGAAGCAATGTTAAAGAGATTGAGAAGGAAAGGTAAAACTGTAGCCTTGGAAAGTGCTAATAGAAATTATGAAACTAAGATATTTGGTCCAGATAGGGTTAAAGTACAAGGTATTCTAGTATCTTTATATAGAAACTTTCACTAAAATAGTTTAAACATCATTAATGTCTAAAGTAGCAACAAGATTTGCTCCATCACCTACAGGTCCTCTTCATATAGGAGGAATAAGAACAGCACTTTTTAATTGGTTATATTCAAAAAATAAAAATGGATCTTTTTTTTTAAGAATTGAAGATACAGACAAAGAGAGATCTAAAGATGAATATAAAAAACAAATTATAAAATCTCTTAAATGGATAGGAGTAGAACATGATGGAGATGAATATATTCAATCTAAAAAATTAGATGATCACATTAAAGTTGCTAATGAATTGCTTAAAAACGGTCATGCATATAAATGTTATTGTTCTAAAGATGAAATTGAAGAACAAAAACTTAGAGCAAAACAAAAAAAAATACCTTACATTTATGATAGGAAGTGGAGAGATAAAAAAGAAGAAGAGGCTCCAAAAGATATTAAACCTGTAATAAGATTTAAAAGTAAAATAGATGGAACTTCTATATTAAAAGATTTAGTCCAAGGCGATGTCGAAATTGATAATAATACTATTGAAGATTTTATCATATTGAGAAATGATGGATCTCCAACATATAATTTATCAGCATCAGTAGATGATCATATAATGAAAATGACACACATAATTAGAGGGGATGATCACAAGATTAATACTTTTAAACAAATTCAAATTTATCAATCTATGGGGTGGGAATTGCCATTATTTGCTCATATACCATTAATACATACAATAGATGGTAAGAAACTATCAAAACGAGATAAAGCTTCTACATTAGACGATTATTCTCAAATTGGTATTATGCCAGATGCTCTTAGAAATTACCTTCTTAGATTAGGATGGTCTTATGAAGACAAAGAGATATTTAATCTCGATGAAAGTATTAAATATTTTAATCTTGAAGGAATTGGCAAATCTCCATCTAAGTTAGATATGAGTAGAATTTTATCTATGAATGAGCATTATATTAAGAATATCGATGAAAATGATTTATTTGATCAACTAACCGAGTATTGCAAATTATATAAAAGTGAAATTGAAGTGGATAAGAAAGATAAAATTAAGAAATCTCTAACTTTTCTTAAAAATAAAGCTAAAACCTTAGAAGATATATTTAATAATAGTCAATATATAATGGCAGATGAGGTTAATTTTAATCAAGATGATATTAAGTTAATTGATGATAAAGCCAAAAAAGTAATTTCTGATTTCAATTCACAAATTGCAAGTGTTGATAAACTAAGCAAAGAAACATTAGAGCCAATAGTAAACGGATTGATTAAATCAAACGGTACTAATTTTAAAGGAGTTGGTCAGCCTTTAAGAGTAGCTTTAACAGGTTCAAAATTTGGACCTGGTATATATGATATAATTATTTCTCTTGGAAAAGAGGAAGTAACAAAAAGATTAACCAATAAGAAACTTGTTTAGTACTAAAGAAGCTTCCTCAGAAGATGAGGTTTTTGATCTAATTTTAGTTAAAGTTTCCTCACAATAGTTAATTTGCTTATTCATCAGTTCTGGATTTTTTAAAAAGTAAACAACTGAATTATAAATCTCTTTAGCATTGCAATCTTTTTGGATTAATTCTGGAATTATTTCTTTGTCATTAATAATATTAATTATGTTAGCAAATTTTATTTTGACCAACATTTTGATAATTAAAAAATTTAAAAAATTCATTTTATAGATAATTATAGAAGGAACCTTTGCATTACAAATTTCAAGAGAAACTGTGCCAGATTTAGAAACTGCAAAAGTAGATTTATTAAGTATTTGTTTTTTTATATTTTCATCAGAAATAACTTCGATATTTTTTAAATTTACATTATTAATTTTTTTGCTAATTAAATTCTTATTTTCATTAGTTGCATGAAAAACAAAAGTTAAATTATCAAATTTTGCATTCATTAAATTAATAAAATCAATTAAGATAGGTAATAGCAGATTTACTTCTGAATATCTGCTACCACAAAAGAGTGAAATGATTTTCTTATCATCTGATATAATGTTAGATAAATCTACTTTATTTTTTATTTCATGCTCTAATAATGGATGACCAACAAAAGTATTTGGAATATTTTCTTTATCAAAATATTTTTTTTCAAAATCAAATAATAATAAAACATGATCTAAGAATTTTTTAAACTTTTTAACCCTTCCCTCTCTCCAAACCCAAACTTGAGGAGCAACGTAATGTATTGTTTTAATATTAGAATTAATACTTTTTACTTTTTCAGCAACTCTTAACGTAAAATCAGGACTATCTACACTGAACAAAATATCTGGATTAAATTTTATTATCTCTTCTACAGTTTTGTTTATTTTATTTTTTATTTTAAAAATATTTAACAAAACACTTGTGAAACCAATATAGGTAATTTCTTTAAGATCAAAAATAGATTTTATTCCCAATGAATCTAAATGTGTTCCACCAACACAAGAATACTCAATATTTGGATTATTTTTTTTAAGTTTAGATATAACTTTAGAAGCAAGTTTATCTCCAGAAGGTTCACCAGTTAATATAAAAATTTTTTTCATTTTACTAAAATAAACATCTTGTTTTTATTGACAAAATCAATGCAGGCTTTTTTTTCTAAAAAAATGTTTTGCTTTTTTTTAAGAACTATTCCTTTAAGTCCTGTAATCTTACATTGCTTAAAAGTATTTAAACCAACTGTTGGTAAATCTATTCTTAAATCTTGTTTCTTTTTTGGAAACTTAACTAAAACTCCTTGATTTCTAATTTTTTTACTTCTGCTTTTTTCAAGCATTTTTTTTGTTCCACCTTTTCCCTCAATAGCAACAATTTTTTGATTTCTTACTACGACCCCTTGGCTAAAATTATATTGTTTTAGATTATTTAGTATTTTAATTGCTTTATTAATATCTAATAGATCTTGTTTATTTGCTTTAATCTTTGAGTGATTACCTTTTTTTAAAGATAACTCTGGATTGAATATTAATGAATTTACCGTTTTTATTTTGTTTTGAGCTAATATTTTAATGATTTCTTTAAGTATTGCTGCATCTCCAAGTTTAGATGCTTTGATTATTCTAGGAATATAATAAATTCCCTTAAAATCTAATCTAAGTTTTGAAAAGTTAGGCTTGTTTACTTTTCCTGCAAATAAGACTTTTTTACAGTTATTTTCCTTAAGAATATTAATGATTTTACCAAATTGACCTATAGAAACTGAATAAGATTTTCTATCTTGTTTAAATTTCTTTGATTTTGATAAATCAATTATTAAATATTTTATTTTTCGTTTTTTTACAGTTTTAAGAATTTCCTTTGGAAAATCAGTATCACCAAAAATTAATCCTATCATTTTACGAAAATGGTGTGCAAATAGATCTTTTTTTATCTTTTGTTATAAAATCAATTACATTCTTAACTAATGGATTTTCTTGAAAAGAACCATTCAATTTACTTATATTTTCATTGATATTCTTTGTGGCAAAAATCTCCTTATAAGCTTCACTTAAACCTAATATGTCCTTATTTTCAAACTTTGCTCTTCTTAAACCTATTAAGTTTAATCCTTGTAATGAGTTTCTATTTCCTGTTGATAATCCATAAGGAATAACATCGTGTAAAACTCCTGTCATTCCACCAATCATTGCCATTTTTCCAATCCTTGTGAATTGTTGAACTGCAGAGTTTCCTCCTATTACAACATTATCTTCAATTATTGCATGACCACCTAGAGGAACATTGTTAGCAATTATTATATTATTTCCAACCTGACAATCATGAGCAATATGTGATGAAATCATGAATAAACAGTTATTTCCAATAACTGTTTTGCCACCACCCCCTACTGTTCCTGGATTTATTGTTACGTATTCTCTGATCTTATTATTGTCCCCGATTATAAGATTAGTTGGTTCTCCAGCATATTTTAAATCTTGTGGATCATTAATAGAAACAAAAGGGTAAATCTTATTCCCTTTGCCAATTTTTACATTTCCAGAAATACTAACATGTGATTGAATAATAGTGTTTTCTCCAATCTCTACATTGGGACCTATTACACAGTAAGGACCTATTTGAACATTTTTGTCTAATTTTGCTTTTGGGTCTACGATTGCACTTTTATCTATCATCTATTGTCTTTTATAAATTCTTTTAAATTTTTTGCTGGATATCCCATAACTTTTGTATTGTCAGGTATATCTTTTACAACACCGCTACCACCTCCAATTTGAACGTTACTTCCAATTTTAAGATGTCCTGAAATACCTGCTTGTCCACCTATCATTACATTATTACCTAATGTTGAGCTTCCTGCAAAACCAACTTGACCAGCAATTATACAATTATTACCAATCTTAACATTGTGTGCTATATGGATTTGATTATCAAGATATGTATTTTTTCCAATTATAGTATTTGAAAGAGAACCTCTATCAATAGTTGATCCACAACCTATCTCTGCATTATCTTCAATTATAACTATACCAATTTGAGGATATCTAAAATTTGAGTTCTTATCAGGGAAGAAACCGAAACCTTTTTTTCCTATAACACAACCATCTAATATATGAACATTATTCTTAATAATAGAATTTCTTATAATTACATTTGATCCAATGGAGCAATTATTTCCAATGACTACATTTTTTTCAATTATTGTATTATGGCCAATTAAACAGTCTGATCCTATATTGACATTTTTACCTATTAAAACATTTTTTCCAAACTTAACTTTTTCTTTGAATTCTGACTTATCAATATTTTCGACTGAAACATCAAAATTATCAGTAATTGAGTCGGGATAGAAAATTTTAGTAATCTGAGCTGTAACTAATAAAACTTTTTCTGATACAATCGGTTTGCAGTTATCAGGCAAATATGACTTAAGAGTTTCAGTAGTTATACAATAAGATGCTTTGGTTACTTTAGCTAAATCAATATATTTTTTTGAATGGAAAAAAGTAATTTCGTTAGATTGTGCTGATGAGATATCCTTGATGTCATTTATTTTATCATCTGAATTAATTTCATTGACTAAATTAATTAATTTTAACATATTATAAGGTCCAGTATTTTTAAAAAAAGGATTTTTCATTAATAAGTTTAATATCAAAACTTATTTAAAAAGCTTATCAAGTTTTATTGCTGATTATTTCCTATCTACAATTGTAGCAGACCATTGAGCATCAGCCATTTTTTTTCCGTCAACAAATGCTTCACCTTTATATTTCCATACTCTTCCATGTGATCTTATTGCCTCAATATTTAATTCTAGTCTACAGTCTGGAATTACGGGACTTCTAAATCGAGCTTTCTCAACACTCATTAAAAAGACAAGTTTATTTTCATATTCGGATTTATCTATACCTGCAGCTGTTAAAGCTGCAGCAGCTTGACCGAAAGCTTCAACTATCAAAACACCAGGCATAACTGGTTGTCCAGGAAAATGTCCCTGAACAAAAAAGCTGTTCTTTTTTACATTAACAATTGCTGTGGCAGAAAATAGTTTTTTAATATTTATTAATTCATCAATTAATAACATTGGCTCTCTA
>CACFZX010000027.1:0-9212 GCA_902570905.1 uncultured Pelagibacteraceae bacterium | reverse complement strand
TTAAAGATAAATGATATCGAATCGCCAATAATTGATAATAAATCAAAACTATTTTCATACTTAAATTTTCAAAACAGTGGTGATAGTTATTTTTTAAGTACTTCAGTTGGAGCTTACGAAGATTTAGGTAAAGCGAAAGATAATAGGTTTGAATTTATTTATCCTGAATTTAGCTTTTATAAAGAGCTAGATCAAAAAAATGATACCTCTAAAGGAAGTTTTATATTTACATCGGATGGATATAACAAAAATTATAATACAAACATTACAGAGAGTGTCCTGATTAATGATTTATTATATGGATCAAATTTAGACTATTTTGGAAATGGATTTACTAAAAATTACAAAATTCTTTTAAGAAATGTAAATACAAATGCAAAAAATTCTATAGATTATAAAAATGATAGCAATTTTAATTTACTATCTACTTTTGTATTTGAAACAAAATATCCTTTGTATAAAAAAACTGAAAAACATGATAATACGTTTATACCAAAGTTATCATTTAGATTTAGCCCAAATGAAACAAAAAGGTCCACAAAAAAAAATGCTAGACTCTCTACAAATAATATTTTTGATATAGATCGTTCTGGTCAGAATGATTTAGTTGAATCTGATCAATCAGTTACTTTAGGTTTCGATTTTGAAAAAATAGATAAAATTACAAATAATTCACTATTAAACTTTAGTTCAGGAATAGTTTTAAGAGACAAAAATAATTTTGATTTACCAGAAGAAACTTCTCTGGGGAAAAAAACATCAGATATAGTTGGTTTGCTAGAGTACAACCCATCTAAATTTTTTAAATTTAATTATAATTTTTCAATAGATAACAATTTAACTCAATTCAATTTTAATAATATTTCCACAACTTTTGCAGTAAATAATTTTGTAACCTCTTTTGAATTTCTTGAGGAAAATAAATATTATGGTGAAACAAGTTATATTAAAAATAAAACAGAATATGTAATTAATGATAATAAATCCTTAGTTTTTGAAACTAGTCAAAATTTAAAAACAGACTTAAGTGAGTATTATAAATTAATATATCAATACCAAAACGATTGTCTGGTTGCTTCTGTTGAATACGACAAAGAATATTACTCTGATGGAGAATTAAGACCAAGGGAAGATATTATGTTTTTAATAAAATTAAAAACTTTTGGTGAGTTGGCCAAAATTCCAGTTATAAATAAATAAATAAATCATGAAGATTTTTAAATATTTTCTTATTTTTTTTTTTATTATATTTAGTAACTTTTTTGCTAATGGAAAAGAAATTGAAATAAGGTTCAAAATAGGTAACGATATTATAACTAATAAAGACATAGAAAATGAAAAAAATTACTTAATTTCATTAAATAATGATCTTTTAAAAATATCTAAAAAAGAATTAAATAAGATTGCTGTAGATTCTATAATTAGAGAAACTATAAAGAAAAATGAACTATCTAAATATATTGAACTAAATGAAAACTCAAAAATTGTAGAAGATATAATTAAGGATTTTTATAAAACAGCAGGATTAAATAATTTGAATGAATTTGAACTATATTTGATTGAGAATGGTATAAATTTAGATCTAGTAAAATATAAACTAAATATTGAGTCAAATTGGAATCAACTAATATTTGAGAAATTTAAAGAACAACTTTCTGTGAATGAAGAAGAAATTAAAAATAAATTAAAAAAAGATATTTCTGACAATAAATATTCCAATTTAGAGTATAATTTAAGCCAAATAATATTTGAAGTTAAATCAAATGAGTCCTTTGAAAAAAAATATGAAATAATTTTGAAATCTATTAAAGACCAAGGTTTCAAAAATGCATCAAATCTCTTCAGTATTGCTGAGAATGCAAAAACTGGAGGTAACATTGGATGGATCAATAAAAGTCAACTTTCTAATACTATTATTAATGTAATTAAAAATTTAAAAGATGGAGAAGTTTCAAAACCTATTCAGATTTCAAATGGTTTTTTAATTTTAAAAATTAATGAGAAGAGAAAAAAAGAAAAGAAAATAAACTTTGAAAAAGAATTTGAAAGAATGATTAAAAGAGAAAAAAATAATCAATTTAATCAGTTTTCAATAATTTATTTTAATAAAATTAAACAAAATATAATTATTAATGAACTTTAAACCAATTATTATAGTTCTTGGAGAACCATATAGTATATTTACTGAAATCTTTTTTAAATCTATTAATAATATAAAAATCAAAAAACTTAAGTCAAAAATAATATTAATAGGGTCAAGAAAATTATTTCAATATCAGATGGAGAAACTTGGGTTTAAATATAAAATTAATGAAATTCAAAACAAAATTGAAGATATCCAAATGAAAGATAATTCAATAAATATTATTAATACAGATTTTAAATTTAAAAAAATTTTTGATAAAATTTCAGGAAAATCTGAAAAATATATCGAAAATTCATTTAAAATTTCATTAGACATTATAAAAAAAAATAAAACCTTGGGATTAATAAATGGACCAATATCTAAAAAATATTTTCTAAATAAAAAGTTTTTAGGTATTACAGAATATTTGTTTAAAAAGACAAAAACTAAAAAAAATCCAACAATGCTAATTTATAATTCTAAAATATCCGTGAGCCCGGTCACAACCCATTTGCCTTTAAAATTTGTTGCAAAAAATCTGAATTCAAAAAAAATAGTTAATAATATTTTGGAAATTAACAAATTTTATAAATTGAAATTAAATAAGAAACCAAAGTTTGCAGTTTTGGGTCTAAATCCTCACTGTGAGACTATAGACAGTTTTAGTGAAGAAGAAAAAATAATTAAGCCTGCAATTAAATTAATTAAATCGAAGAAAATTAATGTTTCAGGACCGTTTTCTGCTGATACTTTTTTCTTAGAGAAAAACCTAAAAAAATTTGATGTGGTTATAGGCATGTACCACGATCAAGTCTTAACTCCTATGAAGACGCTATATAAATTTGATGCTATCAATTTAACCTTGGGACTACCGTTTATCAGAATTTCACCTGATCATGGACCAAATAACGACATGTTAGGTAAAAATATATCAAACCCAGACTCCCTTATATCCGCAATAAATTTTATAAACAAAATAAATGCATCCTAAACCAAAGAAAAGTTTAGGGCAAAATTTTTTAACTGATGAAAATATTATTGATTTAATTGTAGAGGTTGGTGATATAAAAAATAATGATACCATAATTGAAGTTGGTCCCGGAACAGGAAATTTGACTGAAAAAATAATTTTAAAAAAACCAAAGAAACTTATACTTATCGAGAAGGATAAAACTTTAGTTGAAATACTGAATAGTAGATTTAAAGAAAATATTACTTTATTAAATAAAGATATACTTAAAGTTCAGGAAGAAGAATTTGAAAATGATAAAATGATTTTTTTTGGAAATCTACCCTATAACATTTCTTCACAATTACTTGTTAAATGGATTAGAAAAAATAATTTAAATTCAATATGTAAAAAAATGATACTAATGTTTCAAAAAGAAGTAGCAGATAGGATTTTAGCTAAAACTAATCATAGGGATTATGGACGTTTATCAATTCTTTCATCTTGGAAATTAAATATAACAAAAATTAAAGATATTAACCCAGGCTCATTTTATCCAGCTCCAAAAATTAAAAGTACCATTTTGCTTATAGAACCTAAATCTAGTTTTTTCGATATTAAAAATCCTAAAAATCTTGAACATATTACTAATATTTTTTTTAGTCAAAGAAGGAAAATGATTAACAAACCATTAAAAATTTTATTTAAAGATATTGATATAATATCAAAAAAATTTGATTTAGATTTAACTAAAAGACCCCAAAATTTAGATCCAATGGTTTATTTCAATTTATGTAAAGAATATGAGGATTTAAATTAATTTTTTTATATGTTTTTTAATTTTTTTTTTATCAGATATAATTTTTTTTTGACTCAATTTAAGACTAATTTTTGAAACTATTTCTTTGTAACATTTAGATAAATTATCATTTACGACTATAAATTCATAGTTTTTCCATCTTTTAACATCTTTTTCAAATTGTTTCATTCTGTCAGCTACAATCTTATTATCATTTTTATGTCGATTTAATAATCTTTCTTTTAAAACTTTTTTACTGGGTGGCAATATAAAAAAGGTCAATAATTTGAAATTTAATTTTTTTTTTTTAATTTTGTCTGCACCCTGCCAATCAATATCAAATAATACATTCTTTCCTTTTTTTAAATTTTGGACTACAAACTTTTTAGAGGTACCATACAAGTTTTTAAATACTCTGGCATGTTCAAGAAATTCGTTATTTTTTATTAATTTTTTGAATTTTTTTTCATTCACAAAATAATAATCTTTACCATTTCTTTCCTTAATTCTTGGCTTTCTTGTTGTATGTGAAACTGATATTACAAAATTATTTAGTTTAGAAATTTTTTTAACAAGAGTAGTCTTGCCTGCGCCTGACGGGGAAGATAATACAACCATAGCCCCATCTTTTGATGATGACATTAATTGATTTAGTTTGCTTTACTTTCGATAAATTTTATAGCATCACCAACGGTTAGAATCTTTTCGGCTTCACTATCTGAAATCTCAGAACCAAATTCTTCTTCGAAAGCCATTACTAATTCAACAGTATCTAAACTATCAGCCCCTAGGTCATCAATAAAGCTCGACTCCTCTGTTACTTTTCCTTCATCTATTCCTAGGTGATCTGCCACAATTTTTTTTACTTTGTTTGAAACATCTTCAGACATTTTCTTCCTTTATTTGTTTAAATTGTTAATAGTTTATTAAAAGCTTTTGTCAAGCCATATACATGCCTCCATTAACATGTATTGTTTCACCAGTTATATAAGATGCTGCATCTGAGGACAAAAATGCAACAGAATTAGCAACATCTTCACCTGTACCAAGTTTTGACATTGGAATTCTGGAAGATAATAAATCTTTCATATTATCTGATATATTATCTGTCATTTGAGATTTGATAAAACCAGGTGATACACAATTAAGTGTAATATTTTTTTTTGCATATTCAATTGCTAATGATTTAGTCATACCTACTATTCCAGCTTTAGATGCTGAATAGTTAGCCTGACCAATATTACCTGTGTGCCCAACAATAGATGTGATATTGACTACTCTTCCATACTTATTTTTTAACATTTTTTTTATTGCATATTTGGTTAAAAAAAAAGTAGATCCTAAGTTTATATCAATTACCTTTTTCCATTCATCATATTTCATTCTTAAAGATAAATTGTCAAAATTTATCCCAGCATTATTAATTAAAACATCTAAACCACTTAACTTATCATTAGCATTCTCTATAAACTCTTCAATTTTTGATTGCTCAGATATGTCAAATTTTAAAATGTTAATACTCGGAAAATCATTTTTTAAATTTTCTAATTTTTCGATTTTAGTTCCTGTTGCTAACACATTGCCATTTAAATTTACAAATTTTTCAACTAGAGATCTTCCTATACCACCTGAAGCACCTGTTATAATTATTTTTTTATTTTTAAAATCAATCATTTAGTTTTATATTCTTTATTTCATCATTTGTATTTATAGATAATGAAATTAAATTTCTATCTATTCTTTTAATTAAACCTGATAAAACTTTTCCTGGTCCAATTTCAACAATTTTGTTAACTCCTTTGGCTTTCATGTATAGCACGCTTTCCCTCCATCTTACAGGACTTTCGATTTGTTTAATTAATAAGTCTTTTATTTGACTAATATCTTTTACTTCAGTACCTGTAACATTTGATATTATATTGCAATTTGATTCATGAAATTCTGTTTTATTTATTTCTTCTTTCATCTCTTCGGTAGCCTTAGACATCAAAGGGCAATGAAAAGGTGCACTTACTGGAAGTTTAATATTTTTAATAGAATCTTTTTTTAAATCTTCACTCATAAGGTCCAAATCTTTTATTTCTCCACTTACTACAATTTGACCTACAGAATTATCATTGGCTATATAACATTTATATCTATTTTTATTTTCTAATAATAAGTTTTCAATTTTGTTAATTTCAGTTCCTAATACAGCAACCATGCCACCTTTTCCTTTTGCAACTGACATTTGCATAGCCTTTCCTCTTTTTTGCAGAAGTTTAAGTGCATGTTCAAATTTAATAGCACCTGAAGAAGCCAAAGCTGAATATTCCCCTAAAGAATGACCTGCGAAATATTTGGCTTTCAAAAGATCAATTTCTGTCTCTTTTTTTATTACTTCAAAAATTGAAAAACTAACTAAGAAAATTGCAGGCTGAGTAAATTCAGTTAAATCAAGATTTTCTTTAGGTCCTTCTAAAATTAACTTACTTAAATTAAAACCTAAAATATCATCTGCATTGCTAAATAAATCCTGTATATATCCATAATTCTTATGTAGTTCAGAGCCCATACCTACTGATTGAGAGCCTTGACCTGGGAATACTACTGAAAACATAGCAATTTATTTATTTATAAGCTTTTTTGTGTTGTATTTAATTTTTTATAATAGTATATCCCTTTTTTTTAGAACAATAAAACATGAACTTATACGAACACACAATTATAACTAGACCGGACGTAAGTCCTACTCAAATTAAACAGCTACAAGACAAATATATTAAGTTAGTAGAAAAATTTGAAGGAAATATTGAAAAAGTAGAAAATTGGGGACTATTAAACCTTTCATATATTATAAAAAAAAATAAAAAAGGTAATTACATTCATTTTAAAATTAAAGGCAATGGTAAAACAATATCAGAACTAGAAAAGAATGAAAAATTGGATAAAAGCTTGCTAAGATATTTGACTGTAAAAGTTAAAAAGTTTGATTTAAATACAAATTATTTTGAAAAGAAATCAGATGAAATAAAGGATAAGTCAAATTAATATTTATGAAAAAAAATAATAAAAAAAGAAATACACAAAGTAACTTTGCTAAATTAAGTATTTTCCAACCACAAAAATATAAGTTTAAAAAAAAATGTCCATTGAGTGGAAAAGGTGCGCCAACTGTTGATTATAAAAATATAAAATTATTGAAAAAATATGTCACTGAAAATGGTAAAATCATGCCGTCTAGAATTACATCCGTAAGCCAAAAGAAACAAAGAGAATTGTCTCTATCAATTAAAAGAGCTAGAAATTTAGCTTTAATATAATATGAAAGTAATTTTATTAGAAAATATATCAAAACTTGGTTCTATAGGTGAAATCATTGATGTAAAAAGGGGTTTTGCTAGAAATTTTTTAATATCTTCAAAAAAAGCATTATTTGCATCAAAAGAGAATATCAAAGATGTTGAAAAGAAAAAAAGCGAGCTTTCTAAAAAAGATCAAGAGAGAAAAAAGATAGCAAAAAACATTCAAGAAAAGATCCAAGATAAGGAATTTCAAATATTTAAATTAAGCACTGAAAATAAAGAATTATATGGATCAGTAAAACCGACTGAAATATCAAAACTGTTAGGCGAAAAAGAAAAAGTAGAGATTAATCCATCCATGATACAACCTGTTAAAGAAATTAAATCACTTGGTGTGTTTAAAGTTATTTTAAATCTACACTCAGAAATACAATCTCAAATTATAATTAAAGTAATTTCGCAAGAAAATTCAAAATAATTATACATAATTTTCCCCAACTAATTAGTTGTATTGCTGTATTTATTAAAATTATTTAAAACTAAGAATGGTTAATCAATTAAATTTAGTTAAAACCTCAGCTAACGAATTACCTAATAACATTGAAGCAGAACAATCTGTAATTGGCTCAATTTTATTATCAAATGAAATATTTGATGAAATAAACATGATTATTAATTATAGAAATTTTTATGATCCAATGCACCAAAAAATTTTTAGTGCTATAGAAAAATTAATTTTTTCAGGTATGTTGGCTAATCCAATCACTCTAAAAAATCATTTTGAAAACGAAAAAGATGAAATTAATATTCCAGAATATTTAGTTAAGATTACAAAGTTTTCTTCATCCTCAAGACAAACAATAGAATATTCAAAATTAATTTATGATCTTTATGTTAAAAGAGAACTAATAAAAATATCAGAAAATGTTATAGATGCATCTAAATTAAATGATTTAGATAATGACGGTCAAAAAATAATTGAAAGTTTTGAAAAATCTCTTTTTGATTTAGCTGAAAAAGGTTCTTTTAATTCATCATTAGTAAAATTTGATGAAGCGATGAAAATGACTATAGAAATGGCTTCTAATGCGTATAAAAATGATGAAGGCATAGTTGGTGTTCCTACAGGACTTACCGATCTTGATGATAGACTTGGTGGACTTCATAAGTCAGATTTATTAATAATTGCGGGAAGACCATCTATGGGAAAAACTGCGCTTGCAACCAACATTGCTTACAATGCAGCAAAAAAAATTCAAGATGATAATAAAAAATCTACAGTAGCATTCTTTTCTTTAGAAATGTCTTCAGAACAACTTTCAACGAGAATACTTGCTGAACAGTCTAGAATTAAATCCAACGACATAAGAAGAGGAAGAATATCTGAAGATCAATTTGATAAATTTATTGAAACTTCTAAAAATATATCTGAACTACCGTTGTATATTGATGAAACACCAGCAATTTCAATTGCTGCACTTAGTAATAGAGCAAGAAGAATTAAAAGGCTTTATGGTCTTGACTTAGTAGTTGTAGACTATATTCAATTAATGAGAGCATCAAATTTTAAAGATGGAAGAGTCCAAGAAATTTCAGAAATCACTCAAGGTTTAAAAGCTCTTGCCAAAGAGTTGTCGGTTCCTGTGTTAGCTCTATCTCAATTATCAAGAGCTGTGGAACAAAGAGATGACAAAAAACCTCAATTATCTGATTTGAGAGAGTCAGGATCTATAGAACAAGATGCAGATGTGGTTATGTTTGTTTATAGAGAATCTTATTATATTGAAAGAAAAGAGCCTAGACCAGCCACAGTAGAACATGCTGAATGGCAAGCAAAAATGAACGAGGTCTCAAATTTAGCCGAAATAATAATTGGTAAACAAAGACATGGTCCTACAGGTAACGTAATGCTTGAATTTGAAGCAATGTTCACCAAATTTAAAGATATTCAAAATAGCTAATTTTAAATATATAAGTTGGTAATAGATGTTATCACATTTTTACCAAAAAATAGTTATCGAAAAACCAAAAGTTATTTTGGCTTTTCTAATTATT
>CACFZX010000026.1:0-9882 GCA_902570905.1 uncultured Pelagibacteraceae bacterium | reverse complement strand
TATTATTCAACAGTGACAGATTTGGCTAAGTTTCTCGGTTTATCTATATCATATCCTTTTTTTAATGCTGAGTAATATGCAAGTTTTTGTAAAGGAATTGTAATCAGAAAAGGAAATAGATCTTCTGTAGTATTTTCAACTTCAATTGATTGCCAAATATTTTCTGAGAAAATCTCATCTTTATTTTTATTAGTAATTAATAAAACTTTTGCACCTCTTGCTATAACTTCCTGCATATTAGAAATTGTTTTTTTATAATATTCATCTCTAGGCGCTATTACCACGACAGGCATTCCCTCTTCAATTAAAGCAAGTGGACCATGTTTCATTTCACCTGCTGGATAACCTTCAGCATGAACATATGCTAACTCTTTTAATTTTAACGCTCCTTCAAGCGCTATAGGAAACGAAAAACCTCTACCTAAAAACATTGAACCTTTTGCTTCAACAAAAGAGTTACAAACCAATTGTATTTTGTTTTCTGTGCTCAAAGTATTTTTAACTAAATCTGACAATGAACTTAAAGATTTAATTTTATTTAGAAAAATATCATTAGTTATGTCTTTTCTATTTTTAGCTAATTTTATACATAATAAATACAATACCAACATCTGACCAATAAAAGCTTTTGTAGATGCAACTCCTATTTCAGGGCCACAATGAATTGGCAAAACAAATTTTGATTCTCTTGCGATAGAACTTTCTACAACATTAACAATTGAGCAGGTTTTCATATTATTTTTATTGCATAGATCTAAAGCAGCAAATGTATCAGCAGTTTCTCCAGACTGTGAAACAAATATATATAGAGCGTTTTCCTTAAACCTATTTTTTCTATATCTAAATTCAGAGGCAATATCTACTGAAACATCAAAAGTAGTAATTTGTTCAAACCAATACTTGGCCATTAAGCATGAGTGATAAGCTGTTCCACATCCAATAAGAACGATAGAAGTAATTTCTGATGGTTTCCAAGGGAAATTAAAAATATTTATATCATTATTTTTTTTGTCTATGTATTCATTTATGCAGTTTTTAATTGTAGTTGGTTGCTCATCAATTTCTTTTGCCATAAAATGTTTATATTCACCTTTTTCATACTTATTTTCATTTTCTGAAAGTTCTAATATTTTTTTATTTATTTTCGTTCCTTTTTCATCAAAAAAGTCAATATTATTTCTTTTTACAATACAAAACTCTCCATCATTTAAATAAGAAATTTTGTTTGTCATTGATTTTAAAGCGTAAGAATCTGATCCAAGATAATTTTCATTAGGACCATAACCAACTGCTAAAGGTGATCCTCTTCTCGCACCAACAATTAAATCTGGTTGATCTTTAAATATAATTCCTAAAGCAAAACTTCCATGTAGTCTTTTTAACATTTTAATAATAGAAGTTTTTAAATCATTTTTTTTTAAATATTCTGTAATTAGATGAGTAATAACTTCAGTATCTGTTTGGGATTTAAACACATGTCCCTTTTTTAAAAGCATTTTTTTTAACAATGTAGAATTTTCAATTATACCATTATGAACAACTGACACATAATCTGATGAATGTGGGTGAGCATTTATAGTGCTTGGAACTCCATGCGTAGCCCATCTTACATGTCCGATACCAATATTACCCAGAAGGGTTGATCTATTTAAATTTTTTTCTAAAGCATCTACTCTACCTTCTGATTTAAGTTCATGAATATTACCATCATGTAAAGTTGCTATTCCTGATGAATCATATCCTCTGTACTCAAGTTTCCTCAGTGAATTTAAGATCATTGAAGTTACAGGTTTTGAGCTTGTTATTCCAACTATTCCACACATTTTTATTTTCTTTTATAATTTTTTATTTCAATTTGTTTAGCTCTAGTGAGTGCTAAGGTATTTTTTGGAACACTTTTTGTTATTACCGAACTAGCTCCAATGTTACTTTTCTCATTCAATGTTACTGGTGCTACCAAAGAAGTATTTGATCCAACAAATACATTATTCTTGATTTTTGTTTTATACTTTTTTTTACCATCATAATTACAAGTTATAGTTCCAGCTCCTATATTAACTTTGTTACCAATTAAAGTATCCCCGATATATGATAAATGATTAACTTTAGAATTTTTTCCTATATTGCTTTTTTTAATTTCAACAAAATTTCCTATTTTAGATCCATTTTTGATTATTGTTCCAGGTCTTAATCTTGCAAAAGGTCCAACTGAAACATTTTTACCAATTTTAACTTTTTCTAAATGTGAAAAAGATTTAATTATAGAGTTATTGTCTATGATAACTTTTGATCCAAATACAACATAAGGTTCTATAGTTACATTTTTTCCAATTCTAGTGTCCTTGGAAAAATAAACAGTCTCAGGTGCTACTATTTTTACACCTTTGTTAATAAACTTTTTTCTTAAAGCTTGTTGTATTTTTTCTGAATTTATATGTTTCATTTGCTATTTTATATATAGTTGAGTAAATATAGTTTTTAATTCACAAAATATTTCTTATTAATACTTTTTAAATGACTCAAAAATTAACAATATTATTCGATCTAGATGGAACTTTAGTTAATACAGCTCCAGATCTAATGATTGCTCACAATCATGTGATGAAGAAATTTGGCTATCCTACAAAATCTAGTGAAGAAATTAAAAATCTAGTTGGAAAAGGTGCTGGTGCTATGATTGGAAGGTCTATGTGGGGCCAGGCTAAAAAAGAATTAGGAAAAGTAGATAATGAAAATATAAAAAAAAATATGGTAAATGAATTTTTAGAATTTTACGGAAAGAATATTTTAAATGAAAGTACTTTAATAAAAGGAGTTAAGGATTTTTTAATTTGGTCCAGAAAAGAAAATATATCTATGGGTGTATGTACTAATAAAACAGAACATTTAGCAATTGACCTTTTAAAGAAAATTAAAATTTATGATTATTTTGAATATGTGGCTGGATACAATACATTTAGTTATTGTAAACCAGATCCCAGACATTTAACGTCGGTTGTTGAGATTTTAGATGGGGATATTAAAAAAACTTTAATGATTGGTGACAGCGAAACAGATGCTGAAGCAGCTAAAAATGCAGGTGTGCCTATGATACTTCTGGAGGATGGCTACACAGACAAAAAAGTAAGTGAAATTCATCATAATCACTTAATAAAAGACTTCATAGGTATTGAGAATATCATATTAAAATATCTTTAAGATTGATTATTTTTTTTTAACTATTAAAACAAATTCGTGAATTAGGAGCTATTTTGATTGTACATAAAATAAAAGTTTACCCATCTAAAATACACTTACCAAAAAAAAATCAACTTGCATGGAAAATTGCTGAAATAGCAAGTGATAATGCTAAACTAAATAAAGAAGCAATAGAAATGGTGATAAACAGAATTATTGACAATGCATCTGTAGCAATAGCTTCATTAAATAGAAAATCAGTTATTTCTTCAAGAGAGATGGCTTTAAAACATTCTAGAAAAAATGGAGCCACATTATTTGGGGTAAACAGTAAGCTAAAATTTGATTGTGAATGGGCAGCCTGGTCAAATGGAACTGCTGTAAGAGAACTAGATTTTCATGATACATTTTTAGCTGCTGATTATAGTCATCCTGGAGATAACATTCCTCCACTAATAAGTGTTGCTCAACAAAACAAAAAAAGTGGAATAGATCTTCTAAGAGGTATAATTACAGCTTACGAGGTTCAGGTAAATCTAGTTAAAGGAATTTGTTTGCACAAACATAAAGTTGATCACATTGCTCATTTAGGACCAAGTGTTGCGGCAGGACTTGGTACAATGTTAAAATTAAATACTGAAACAACTTACCAAGCAGTGCAACAAGCTTTACACACTACTATTTCTACTAGACAATCTAGAAAAGGTGAGATTTCAAGCTGGAAGGCTTATGCTCCGGCTCATGCTGGAAAACTTGCAATTGAAGCAGTAGATAGAGTTATGCGTGGCGAAGGAGCACCGAGTCCAATTTATGAAGGTGAAGATAGTGTAATTGCAAGAATTTTAGATGGCAACAAAGCCATGTATAAAGTACCTCTTCCTAAAAAAGGTGAAACTAAAAAAGCAATACTTGAAACATATACAAAAGAATATTCAGCAGAATATCAGTCGCAAGCTTTAATAGACTTAGCTAAAAAACTTAAAAATAAAATTCAAAATTTAAGTGAAATTAAAAAAATTGATATCTATACAAGTCATCATACGCATTATGTAATTGGCACTGGAGCAAATGATCCACAAAAAATGGATCCTAATGCTAGTAGAGAAACATTGGATCACTCAATAATGTATATTTTTGCAGTTGCATTAGAAGATGGAAATTGGCATCATGTTAAATCTTACTCTAAATCAAGAGCTAAACGTAAAAGCACAATTAAAATATGGAAATCAATTAAAACCCATGAGGATAAAAGATGGACAAAAAAATATCATGACCCTAATCCTAAGAAAAAATCCTTTGGTGCGAAAGTCGTAATAACCCTTAAAAATGGAAAAAAAATCACTGAACAACAAGATAGAGCTGATGCTCACCCATATGGTTCGAGGCCTTTCAAAAGAGAAGACTACATTAATAAGTTTTTGACCTTAACAGAAAATATATTAGATAAAAAAGAAAGTAATAGATTTTTAAAAACTGTACAAAATCTTAAAAAATTAAAATCAGGACAATTAAATAAATTAAATATAGAAATAAAAAGAAATAAACTTAAAAAAAATTTAAAAAAAGGAATTTTTTAATGCATTTTGTTGAAAAAGAACCTGGTCAAAAAAGATCTGATTTTGTTAATAAATTAAAATCAAATAAAATTTTAAGAGTTCCTGGTGCCTATAACCCACTAACTGCAAAACTAATCGAAGAAATTGGCTATGATGCTGTTTATGTTTCTGGTGGAGTGATGGCTAATGACCTTGGTTTTCCTGATATAGGTTTAACTACTTTGCAAGATGTTAGTACAAGATCCTATTTAATTTCAAGAGTAACTAATCTTCCAACAATTGTAGATATAGATACAGGATTTAAATCATGCAAGGAGACAATAGAAACATTTGAAGAATTTGGAATTACATCAGTACATTTGGAAGATCAGATTGAAAGAAAAAGATGTGGGCATTTGGATAACAAAGAACTAATAACAACTGAAGATATGGTTAAAAAAATTAAAGAATGTGTATCAGCAAAAAAAGATGATAATTTTAAAATAATTGCTAGATCAGATGCAAAAAATGTAGAAGGAATTGATAAAATGATTGATAGATGCAAGGCATATATTGATGCTGGGGCAGAAATAATATTTCCTGAAGCATTGAGCGATGAAAAAGATTTCGAAAAAGTTAGAAAGGAAATGTCTTGTTATTTATTGGCTAATATGACTGAGTTTGGAAAATCCAAATTATTTAATTACAAGGAACTAGAAAATTTTGGATATAATATAGTTATTTATCCAGTTACAACACAAAGATTAGCAATGAAAAATGTTGAGGATGGACTTAGAGACATTTATGCAAATGGACACCAGAATAACATTATTGATAAAATGCAGACCAGAAAACGTTTATACGAGCTTGTTGATTACGAAAAATATAATAGTTTGGATGAAAAAATTTATAATTTTAGTTCAGAAGGTCATGAATGAGTGAAGATATAAAAAAAGGATTGCTAGGTATAGTAGTTGACGAAACTGAAGTTTCAAAAGTAATGCCAGAAATAAACTCTCTTACTTACAGAGGATATGCGGCACAGGATTTATGTGCAAAATGTAAATTTGAAGAAGTTGCATATTTAATTTTAAATGGGGAACTACCTAATAAAAAACAATTGAAGAATTTTGAGACACAAGAGAGAAAAGAAAGAAAATTATCAAATACTTTGCTTGCTGATATAAAAAAAATCCCAAAGAAAGCACACCCAATGGATGTCGCTAGAACAGCAGTTAGTATTATGGGTCTAGAAGATAAAGAAACAAGAGATAATTCGCCTAAAGCTAATATGAGGAAAGCGATGAGAATATTTGCAAAAACTCCCGTTGCTTTAGCAGCATTTTATAGAGCAAGAAAAGGAAAGAAAATTATTCCTCCAAAAAAGAAATATTCAATGTCAGAAAATTTTTTTCATATGTGCTTTGGTAAAGTTCCAGATAAAGAGATGGTAAAAGCTTTTGATGTTTCTTTAATTTTATATGCAGAACACAGTTTTAATGTTTCAACATTCACTGCTAGGACCATTACAAGTAGTTTGTCTGATATCCATGGTGCAATTACTGGTGCTATTGCTAGTTTAAAAGGACCTTTGCACGGTGGTGCTAATGAAGAAGTGATGCATATGATGAAAAAGATAAATAAACCTGAAAATGCTTTAAAATGGATAAATAATGCTCTCGATAATAAAGAAGTAGTTATGGGTTTTGGTCATAGAGTTTATAAAAGTGGAGATTCAAGAGTTCCAACAATGAGAGAATATTTTGGTAAAGTTGCTAAACTTAAAAAAGATAAAAAGTTTGAAAAAATCTACGATATTGTTGAAAAAGTTATGATTGACCGTAAAAATATTCATCCAAATGTTGATTACCCTACTGGCCCAACTTACCATTTAATGGGTTTCGATACTGACTTCTTTACACCTATTTTCGTCATGTCAAGAATTACAGGATGGTCGGCTCATATAATGGAACAACATGCTGCTAATAAATTAATTAGACCTCTTGCAAGTTACAAGGGTAGCAAGTATCGAAAAGTTGTTCAATTAAATCAAAGATAATATTTAATCTAAATCTAAATCTCCACATTCTACATCAGTAAATATACAGGTTGAATAATGATATGTGGTTTTAACATCTTTTACTACACCTATAGCTGTTCCTTCAATTGTGCCCGTCACAGTGTTACAATTTGTTAATAAAAATAAAAAAAAAAATAAAAAGTATCTTTTTTTCACTTTATTTTTAACTGAACGCCTCCGTCCAATTACCTTGGGTAGATGCTTTTGAATACTCTGTTGCTCTTCCTTCAAAAAAGTTCATGTGCTCGACAGCGTTAAGCATTGTATCTAGCCAAGTTAAAGGATTTTTATCTACTTTATAAATAGGCTCAAGACCTAATTGTGTTAATCTTCTATTTGCAATAAATCTTATATAATCTTTAACCTCTTGAGCTGTCAAACCTTCCATGGGGCCCATTTCAAATGCTAAATCAATAAAAGCATCTTCATGCTCTATTATAGTTCTGCAAGATTCATATAATTCTTTTTTAAGTTTTGGTGTCCATATTTGAGGATTCTCATTTATGAATTCTTTAAATAGTCTAATCATAGAGTTGCAATGTAAAGTTTCATCTCTTACTGACCAAGTAACAATCTGACCCATTCCTTTCATTTTATTATGTCTAGGAAAGTTTAATAGGATTGCAAAACTTGCAAATAATTGTAAGCCTTCAGTGAAGGCACTAAAAACTGCAACTGTTTTAGCAATGTCTTCTTTTGAATTCACATTAAATCCTTGCATGTAGTCGTATTTATCTTTCATTTCTTTGTATTTCATGAAGGCTGAATACTCTGACTCGGGCATACCAATTGTATCAAGCAAATGTGAATAAGCTGCTATATGAACAGTTTCCATTGCAGCAAATGCAGTCATCATCATTAAAACTTCTGTGGGTTTAAATACAGTTGTGTAATGTCTTAAATAACAATTGTTAACTTCAACATCAGCTTGAGTAAAAAATCTAAAAATTTGTGTTAGTAAGTTTTTTTCTGATTGAGTTAGGTTTTTTTGCCAATCTCTAACGTCATCTCCAAGAGGTACTTCTTCCGGTAACCAGTGAATTCTTTGTTGAGTTAACCATGCATCATAACACCAAGGATATCTGAATGGTTTATAAACTGGGTTCTCGACAAGGAGACCCATTTTTTTTGGTTGAATAATTTCTTGTTTAACTTGTTTAATTACTGACATGATAAGCACTCCTCGTATTCTGGTTGGTTGTCTTGTTGTTTTTTTGATTTATATACATTAGCTGTAATATCTGTTGTATTAGCATCATTAACATTTTCTGCTCTTTGAATAGATTTAGATCTGCAATAATAAAGGCTCTTTAATCCTTTCTTCCAAGCCTGATAATGTATTTGATGAAGTTCTTTTTTGTGAACATCTGCTGGTAAAAAGATATTTATAGATTGTGCTTGAGAAATATGTGGTGTTCTATCAGCACTTAATTCTACAATCCATTTTTGATCTAATTCAAAAGCGGTCTTAAATACATCTTTTTCTTCTTTTGTTAAAAAATCCAAATGCGATACTGAGCCTTGGTTTGTAGTAATAGTAGACCATGTTTCATCGTTGTCTTTGTTGTGTTTTGCTAGCAATTCTTTTAGATATTTATTTCGAACATTAAATGAACCCGATAGTGTTTTATGTGTATAACTGTTAGCTGCGATAGGCTCTACACCTGGGGATGTGCCACCACAAATTATAGAAATTGATGCGGTTGGTGCTATAGCAGTTTTGTTTGAAAATCTTTCTTTAATTCCATATTCTTCAGCATCTAAACAAGGACCTCTTTCTTCAGCTAGATCTTTTGATGATTGGTCGACTTTCTTTTGAATATTCTCAAATATTTTTTTATTCCAAACTTTACTCATAACAGATTCTAATGGAACCATCTTTTTCTGAAAATAAGAATGAAGACCCATAACTCCTAATCCTACACTTCTTTCTCTGATTGCTGAATAAGTTGCATCACTAAATTCTTCAGGTGCATTATCAATAAAGTCTGTTAGCACATTGTCTAAAAATCTCATAACATCAGATACAAAGTTTTCATCATCTTTCCATTCATCATACTTTTCTACGTTTAAAGAAGATAAACAACAAACAGCAGTTCTGTCTCTGCCTTCTTTATCTAAACCAGTTGGTAAGGTAATTTCACTACATAAGTTAGATGTCTTAACAGTTAAACCAGCAAGTTTATGATGTTGTGGAATTTGTCTATTAACGGTATCAATAAAAATTATATAAGGTTCGCCTGTTTCAATTCTAGCAGTTAATAATCTTATCCATAGATTTCTTGCTGACACAGTTGATTGTACAGCACCATCTTTTGGACTTTTTAAAGCCCATTGCTCATCTGTTTCTACAGCTCTCATAAAAGCATCTGAAACTAAAACTCCATGGTGTAAATTTAAAGCTTTTCTATTTGGGTCACCACCTGTTGGTCTTCTCATTTCAATAAATTCTTCTATTTCTGGGTGATCAATTGGTAGATAACATGCAGCTGAGCCTCTCCTTAGTGAGCCTTGGCTAATTGCCATTGTCAAAGAGTCCATAACTTTTATAAAAGGAATTATTCCAGAAGTTTTTCCTACTCTTCCAATTTTTTCTCCAATAGATCTTAAATTTCCCCAATAGCTACCTATGCCACCCCCTCTTGCTGCCAACCAAACATTCTCGCTCCATAAATCTAAAATACCATTCAGGCTATCATTAGCTTCATTTAAAAAACATGAAATAGGCAAACCTCTATTTGTTCCACCGTTTGATAAAACAGGTGTAGCTGGCATAAACCATAAGTTACTAATATAGTTGTATAATCTTTGAGCATGTAAGTTGTCATCTGCATAATGACTAGCAACTCTGGCAAATAAATCTTGAAAAGACTCGTTTTCACCTAAGTATCTATCGCTCAATGTTGCTCTACCAAAATCAGTTAAGTTTTCATCTCTAGATCTATCGATTTTGATAGTTATGCCTTTAGAATTTTGGAATAGTTCTGTGTTATTGTTTAGAGTGAATAAATCTGGTCTTTTTTCTTTATTTACATCTTGATTATGAGGTGTAAATTCAGAGACAGCTTGTTTGATGGCTTGAGACAGTAC
>CACFZX010000025.1:0-10062 GCA_902570905.1 uncultured Pelagibacteraceae bacterium | reverse complement strand
AATTTTGGTTTGAGACCAAATCTATTTCCTCAAGTGTTTTTAATGTAAATTGCCAAAAATTTAATAATACTTTTGTATCTACCTTTTTTGATATTTCACTAATTTCTTTAAATTCATTGTCATTAATTGAAAAATTGTTACCTTCTACTTTTAATGAGTCTATATTTTTAAAGTAATATAAAATTTCAAGAAAATCATTTAGGAAATTTTTTGGGTCTACTCCTTTGTCATAAATAGATCGATAAATTTCAATTACTTTTTTTTCTTCACCCACAAGTATATATTGAACTAAATTAATTAGATAACTTTTATCAAAGTAACCAAAGATATTTTGTGCAGTGTCCAGGTCCAATTCCTTATCATTTGGAAAAGTTATTATAGCTCTATCCAATAAAGAAAGTGCGTCTCTCACAGAACCTTCTGATATTTTGACAATTAATTTGATTACCTCATCACTGATATTGCCTTTCTCTTTTTCTTTTACTTGTTTAATATAATCATAAAGTTCGCTTGATTTAATTCGTGGTAAGTCAAATCTTTGACATCTTGAAATTACTGTTATTGGTATTTTTTTTACTTCTGTAGTAGCAAAAATAAATTTTAAGTATTCTGGTGGCTCCTCTAAAGTTTTAAGCAAGGCGTTAAAAGCCTGTTTACTCAACATATGAACTTCATCAATTATAAAAATTTTATATTTCGCACTTGTGGGTCCGTATCTAGAAAATTCAATTAAATCCCTTACATCATCTACACCAGTTTTGCTCGCAGCATCCATTTCTAATACATCAATGTGGTTTGAGTTTGCAATAGCTTCGCAATGACAATTTTCACAAGAATTATTATTGCTAATATTGTCTATTCCATTTTTACAATTGAGTGCCTTGGCAACTATTCTTGCAATTGTGGTTTTTCCGACTCCTCTTATGCCAGTAAATAAATATGCATTTGGTATTTTATTTAATTTTATTGAATTATAAATTGTTTCACCAATAATCTTCTGACCTATTAGATCATTAAAATTTGAAGGTCTATATTTTAAAGCTAATACTTTTGAATTAATTGTCATAACTTTTTTAAAAGGGCCAACCAACCTAGAAAATTACTGGTTACTGCTGCTTTCTTTCGAATCTGACAGGATTTGCCGTACATCCACCTGATTGACCCAAACTTATTATATCAGTAATTTTTTTTTATCCATAAAAAATTCATTTAAGTACTATTTTTTTCTAAAAGAATCTTGAGTAAACACACCCAATAATTGAAACTCTGAGCAATGTATTTCAAGATCTTTTAATGCACCCTCTACCTTGTCATCAGATATATGGCCTTGGACTTCACAAAAAAAATAATATGAAGAAAAAGTTCCTTTTTCAGGAAAAGAATGTAACTTTGTCATATCAACCTGTCTTAGACTCATACCTGTAAGAGATTGGAAAAGCGCTGCGGGTTTATTTTTTAGTTTAAATATAAAAGAGGTAATATATTTCTCATTTTTTTTTAATTCAGGTTGTGAAATATTTTTTTGAAAAACAAGGAATCTAGTAAAATTTTCCTTATCATCTTGAATATCAGATTTTAAAATTTCTAATCCATAAATTTCTGAACTTAATTTAGAGGCAATAGCTGCTTTTGTTTTATCTTTTAATGATGAAATATAGGCAGCACTTCCAGCAGTATCTGCCATAACATTTTCTTTAATTTTATATTTTCTTATAAAGCTATTTACTTGACTTAAAGCTGCTGTATGAGAATAAACATCTTTAATATCATCTATTTTTGTACCTGGTATAACTAGCAGATTATGATTAATTGGAAAAAAATGTTCGGCAAGTATGTTTAATCTATATTTAAGAATTAAAGTTTCAATATTAATAGAACCTATCAATTGATTCTGTTCGGGTATGATTGCTTTTATATTTGAGTCATTTTTTGCAAGTTCAAATGCATCCTGGAAAGTTCTACAAGGTATTGTTTCTGCGTTGGGATAATTTTTCTTTGCACAGCTTTCACTGTAGCTTCCTGCAATTCCCTGGTATGCGATCTTCATAACTTTAAGATTTATATTCCATTATTTTTTTTAAAGCTACATAATCTTCCATTGTATCAACTCCTATTGAAGGTTTGTTCGCTAAAGCAACGTTAATTTTAATGCCATTATCAACTGCTCTCATTTGTTCAAGTTTGTTTTTGATCTCATTTTTAGACTGTTTTAATTTAACAAATTTTTTTAATATTTTAACCTTATATATGTATACCCCGATATGATGATATACATTTTGTTTTGAATTTGTTATTCGTTTAAAATCTTTTGCATATGGGAAATTATAGTTACTGATTTTAAAATTAGTTATCACTTTAACTATATTTTTATTTTTATATATACTATTGTTTTTTATCTCTGTAGCTAAAGTTCCTATATCTGAATTATTTTTTTTTGTAAATTTGTATAAGTTTTTAAGATCATTAATATCTATGTTGGGTTCATCACCCTGTAGATTAATTATATAATCTACATTTTTATTTTTTAGTTTTGTTAAACATTCAAAAATTCTATCTGTTCCTGTTTTATGTTTTTTACTTGTAATAATTGCTTGTCCTCCATTTTTTTTTACTTCGTTTACTATTTCTATATCTTCTGTTGCAACATATACTTTGCCTAATTTTGACTCTTCAGCTCTATTAACAACTTGAGAAATAATTGATCTTCCATTTATTATAAGCAAAGGTTTATTTGGTAACCTTGAGGCTGAAAGCCTTGATGGTATTAATATTAATGTTTTTTGCATTGTAAATTAACTAATTTATGCGTCTAAGAGACGCAAATAATTAAACTAAATTATTTAAGTATTTTACGATTTAACATGTTATATGATCAAAAGACATAAAAATTTTAATGAACTCATTTGAAATCCAAAAAATAGTTTCAGCTATATTAATAACGATTTTGGTTGTATTCGGAATTGGTAAAATTTCTGATTTTTTTTTTAATAAAGACCCTGAATTAATTGTTGCTTATAAAGTAGACCCTCCTGAGGGAATGAGTAATAAAAAAGAAGAAGGATCATCTGAATTGGATTTGAAAGCTATGTTTGCTCTTGCTGATTTGGCTCATGGAGAAAAGGTTTTTAAAAAATGTGCAGCTTGTCACAGTATTAAACAAGGAGGGGGAAACAAAATTGGACCCAAGTTATGGAATGTAATGTTCAGATCTGTAGGAGCAATTGAAGATTATAAATATTCAAAATCTTTGTTATCATACAAAAAAGAATGGACTTGGGAAGAAATGAATGGATTTCTTATTAAACCTTCATCGTGGATTAAAGGAAATAAAATGGGTTTTGCAGGCTTAAAGGATGAAAAAGATAGAGCTTCAGTAATTTTATATTTAAACCAAAATAGTGATAATCCAAAAACTTTACCTTAGTTTTCCAAAGCAATATAATAAGATACTTTTTTGAACATGCACTCTATTCAGAGCTTGTTGCCATACATGAGATTTTCTTCCTAAAAAAACTTCTTCACTTACTTCAGAGCCTCGAGGCAAACAATGAAGAAATATACAATTTTTTTTTGCATAGCTCATTAATTTTTTATCTATCTTAAATTTTGCAAATTGTTTAATTTTTTTTATTTTATTTACTTTATCATTTAAAGATATGACTTTGTCTGAAAAAATAACATCTGCTCTACTAGCTGCCTTTTTAGCATCATTATATATATATATTTTTTTATTATTTTTTTTCACCCAATCTCTAATTTTTTTACTCGGTTCAAATTTTTTAGGACAGCCTATGTTTAGTTTAAATGAAAATTTTACTGAAGCAGCTATTAAACTATCTAAAACATTATTAGAGTCTCCAATCCAACAAACATTTAATTTAGATATTGGTTTTTTCTTTATTTCCTCCACTGTAAATACATCAGACAACACTTGGGAAGGATGCGAAGATGGACTTAATCCATTTATAATTGGGATAGACATATAATCTCTAAATTTTTCAACTTTTTTATCACTATCAGTTCTTAGCATGAATCCATCTCCATAGGTCGATAGTATTTTAGCGGTATCTTCAATACTTTCGCCACCCTGGCCTAAATGAAGTTCATTAGATCTTAAAGTTAATGTGCCTCCACCAAGTTGTTTAATTGCTAAGTAAAAACTTATTCTTGTTCTTGAACTAGCTTTTTCAAACATTTGGATTAAGATTTTTCCTTTTAATGGTGCTCCTTTATCAACTTCAAGAGTATTTAATTTTTTTCTTAAATGTTTTCTTTTTTTTGCATCAGAAATAATTTTTTTTAAATCTTTTGCAGGAATATCTTTTAAATTTATAAAATGTTTCATTTAATTTATTTCTGAACAAACCTTTCTGATTATTTTCAGGGCCTGTTCTATTTCATTTTTTTTAACATTTAATGGTGGTAAAATTCTAACTACATTTTCTGCTGCTTTTATAGTAAGTAATTTATTTGTCATCAATTTATTTATGAAATTAGCCTGATTGGTATGAAGCTGTATTCCAATTAATAAACCTTTGCCTCGAATTTCTTTAATAATATTTGGATAAGTCATTTTAATTTCGTTTAGCTTTAAAAAGAAATAATTTGAAATATTTTTTACATTTTTTAAAAATTTTCTCTTAGATACAATTTCCATTACTGAATTTCCCACACACATTGCTAGAGGATTACCACCAAATGTTGATCCGTGTGAGCCTGGAGTCATCTTTGATGCAACTTTTTTATTCATTAAGACCGCTCCAATTGGAAATCCTCCACCAATTCCTTTTGCTATTGGAACTATATCCGGTTTTACCTTAGATTTTTCAAATGCAAAAAAATCACCTGATCTACCAATTCCGCATTGAACTTCATCAAGTATTAAAAGTATATTTTTTTTATTACAAATTTTTCTTAATTCTCTCAAACACCAATCTGGTATTACCTTTATACCCCCCTCACCCATAACAGTTTCTACCATGATAGCTGCTGTATTTTTATTAATCTTTTTTTTTAAAGATTTGTGATTTCCAAAAAGAAAATGATCAAAACCACCTACTTTTGGTCCAAATCCTTCTGTCATTTTTTTTGATCCACTTGCATAAATTGCAGCTAATGTTCTTCCATGGAAAGAATTTTTTACACATAATATTCTATTTTTTTTTGGTTTGCCTATAGAATAAAAATACTTTCTAGCAACTTTTATTGCTCCTTCAGTGGCTTCTGTACCGCTATTTTGAAACATTACAAAGTCAGCAAAAGTTTTCTTGGTAAGTTTTTGGGCTAATTTTTCCCCTTCAGGAATTTCAAAAGCGTTTGAAACATGCCAAAGTTTTTTTGATTGTTGGTTAATTGTTTTTACTAATTGTGGATGAGCATGTCCCAATGAATTTACAGCTATACCCTGAACAAAATCTAAATATTTTTTTCCATCAGTAGAATATAAATAACTTCCTTTGCCATATTTAAAAGAAATTTTTCTTCGATTATAATTTTTTACTAATTTGCTCATTTTTTGTATTTTTGTATTAAGACTTAATTTTATATCCTTTTTTATAAAGAGTATATGCTATTATCCACATCAAAACTGATATAATGATTAAATAAGATAAACCAAACTTAATTGAACCATCCATGCTATTAATAAAAGAATATCTAAATCCATCAATCATATGAAAAAATGGATTATAATAGCTTAATGTAACTATATAACCTGGTAATCTTTCTAATGAATAAAATGTCCCAGATAAAAAAGATAAAGGAACAATAATAAAATTTGTTACAGTTGCCATATGATCAAATTTATCTGCCCAAAGTCCTGCTATAAATCCAGCTGTTCCCATTATAAAAGAACTAACAATTAGATATGAAGAAAAAATTAAAAAATTTTTTATCTCAATTTCAATCATTAAAGAAAATACAATTATAGAAATAATTGATATCATTACTGCTCTTGTTATAGATGCTAAAATTATTGCCAATGTAACTTCTGATGCAGATAATGGTGCGCCAATCATATCAACTATATTCCCCATAACTTTTCCCATTAACAATGATGAAGATGAGTGCGAAAAAGACTGTTGAATTACCTGCATAGCAATTAAGCCAGGAGCCAAAAATACTATAAACTCTACTCCTAAAACATTAGGTCTTGTTTCTCCTACAGCTAGAGAAATTACCAACAAAAAAAGTATAGATGTCACAATTGGACCAACAATAGTTTGGCCAAAAACTGATAAAAATCTTAAAGTTTCTTTAATATAAAGTGTGTAAGCGCCCACCCAATTTATATTAAATCTTCTAACTCCAATTTTATATTTTTTATGTAATTCAACCATTAGTTTTTATTAACAAACTTTTTGAAAATATTGTGTAAAAATTAAAAAAAAAGCTTGTTTAAACTTATATTATATGTGTACTACCCTATATTGTTTATAAATAAAATTAATACACTAAATATAGTATATGGGCTGGACTGAAGAAAAAATAGAAAAATTAAAAGAACTTTGGGGAAAAGGAAATACTGCAAGTCAAATAGCAGAAATTATCGGAGGGGTTAGTAGAAATGCCGTAATTGGAAAAGCTCATAGAATGTCTCTTAGTGCCAAAATTAAGCACAGAAAATTAAATTATAGTAGTAAAAATAAAGACCAAATTTACGAAGACAGTAAAATTAAACGATCTCGAAAACATAAATTTAGATCTCTACTGCTAGATAAAAATTTTGAGGCAGCTAAAAATTTAACTTTAGAGGAATTAACTGAAAGCACATGTAAATATATGGAAGGACACCCTAATGAGAAAGACTCCTCTTTTTGTGGCAGAAAAACAATTGATAAATTTTCATACTGTCCTTTACACTTAATGATCGTATTTCAGCCCAAAGGCAAGAAAGAAAATTTAACAGATAAAGAAGATGAGGTTCCTCAATTTATTGAAAAAAAAATAAAATCAGCTTAGGCAGATTAATTCCTAGAGTATTCTCCTCTTTCAGTCCACATATAACTGTATTTTTTTATTTCATTCTCAAATTTAAGATCTGCTTTTAATCCAAAATCATTTTGAGTTTTGTAAATTCCAGAAGCAATATTATTGTACTTTAGAAGTCGTAATTGATCTAAAGTGATTAGAGGTGTAGGAAGAATTTCTGATGTTATAGCAAAAATTTTTGCTAGATGATTTGGAATCGAAATAAATAAACGTTTTTTATTTATTGATTTAGATAAGATTTTTAATATTTCTTTAAAATATAGTATTTGAGGACCTGTACACTCAATAATTTCTGAACAAATATTCTTGTCTATCAGTGCTACTATAATTTCAGCCATATCTTTACAATGGATTGGTGAAAATTTAGGGTTTTCAAATATTGGAAATATTGGAAATAAACTCAATAAAGAGAGAAATCTTGTGCTAAAATTATCATCTTGTGAATAAACTATTGAAGGTTTCAAAATAGTTGTATTTTCAAAATTTTTTTGAACAATTTTTTCACCATCAAATTTTGATTGGGCATATTTGCTATCTTTTACATTCTCAACACCCAATGCTGATAAATGAATAAATTGATCAATTTTACTTTTTTTACACAGTTTGGATACCACTGATGGAAAGTTAACGTGAATATTTTGAAAACTATTATTTTTTTTTTCATATAATATTCCAATTAAATTTATGCAAACATCGTGTTTTTCTATAAGTTTTTCTAATGCTTTTTCATCAAATATATTTTCTTCTATGATGTCTAAATAACCTAGTGGTGCTTGGGTTTTTAAAAAAATGCTTTTATGTGCATTTCTTGTAACAGCAGTTACTTTATAATTTTTAAGGGTTATTTTCCTTATAATATTTCTTCCTATTTGGCCACTTGCTCCAAAGATTAAGATTTTTTTTTTAATCATATATCAAATAATAGACATTATTGTATTGTCTTTATATATATAAAAATACAAATGAATAATATCAAAATATTTGAAAATGACTTGCCGCAAGATATAGATTTATCTAATGAAAAAGTTATAGGGATAGACAATGAGGCGCTTGGCTTAGTTTTGGGAAGAGATCCATTAACTTTAGTTCAATTAGGTCTGGAATCTAAAAAATTTTATTTAATTAAGCTCAATCGAGATACTTATTCAGCACCAAACTTATGCAGAGTATTGTCCAATCCAAAAACTTTATACATAATGCATTATGCTAGACAAGATTTATTATGGCTTAAGTATCATCTAAAAGTAGAACCAAAAAATATATTTTGTACAAAAATTGCATCAAAAATTGCAAGAACAGCTAGTAGTTTTCATGGATATAAAGATTTGGTAAAAGAATTATGTGGTAAGGATATATCAAAAAAAGAACAACAAAGTGACTGGGGTAATCCTAATTTATCAACCAAACAAATTAATTATGCAGCTCAAGATACCGAATATCTATTTGAGATGAAAGATAAACTAACAAAAATGTTAGAAAGGGAAAAAAGGATTGATATTTTTAATCAATGTATGAAAGTTATACCTACACTAGTTGATATGGAAATTGCAGGTTATAAACTTAATATATTCGAACACTAAATATTTATGAAAAAGATTAATTATAAAAATGTAGCAAGAAATGTTATTGATCTTGAAATTGCTGCACTAAAAAAATTAAGATCATCAATTAATAAATCGTTTGACCAAGCAGTAGACGCGATAGTTAAATGCCAATCAAAAATAATACTTTGTGGCGTTGGAAAAAGCTATTTAATTGCAAGTAAAATATCAGCTACTTTTTCCTCGGTCGGTTGCCCTTCTTTTTCTTTATCTGCAAACGAATGTTCACATGGGGATTTGGGCAGTATTTCTAAAAAAGATTTGTTGATACTTTTTAGTAATTCTGGAGAGACTCAAGAACTTAAACCCGTCATTGAATATGCTAATAGAAATAGAATTACATTAATTGGTATTGTGTCTAAAAAAAATTCTATACTATTTAGAGCATCAGACATAAAACTTTTTATTCCTGAAGTAAAAGAAGCTGGTCTGGGAATTGTTCCTACTAGTAGCACATGTGAACAACTAGCCATTGGTGACTGTTTAGCCGTAGCGGCGCTTAACAAAAAAGGATTTAGTAAAAAAAATTTTAAAATTTTGCATCCTAAAGGTGCTTTAGGAGCTCAATTAAAAACTGTAGAAGATTTAATGATAAAAGGAGATAAAATTCCATTTATAAATCAAAAACTACAAATGAAAAAGGCTTTGAGCCTAATAACAAAAAAAAAATTAGGAGTATTAATTGCAATCGATAAAAAAAAATTTACCAAAGGTATAATTACAGATGGTCAAATTAGGAGATTCAGTCAAAAAAACTCTAATTTAAAGTCTTTAAGTGTTAATGATATTATGACTACAAACCCATTATCAGTTGATAAAGACACTTTAGCATCTAGAGCTCTTGCAATTATGTCTCAAAACAAAATTACTAGTTTGTGTGTCCATAAAAATAATAAAAGAAGAAAAACTATAGGTTTATTACATATACACCACATACTCAGTGCAAATATAAGTTAATGAATGTTAAAACCTTAACACAAATTTTTTTAATACTTGCTATAATTTCAATTACTTTATTTTTTTTTTATAAATATTTTTATCAAACAAATAACCCAATTGAATTAGTTGAAAAAGAGACAGTCAAAGAACAAAGTATTATAGATGAAAAAATTGATAATATAATAGAAGACTTGACTTTTGAAAATATAGGCATGGATGGAAATACATTTAAAATAGTCTCAAAGTATGGAGAATTTTCAGTTGATAATGAAAATTCTGTTGAATTAACTGATGTTAGAGCAACAATAAAAATGATTGGAAAGGATGCAATTTTTATTACATCTGAAAAAGCAGATTACAATAAATTGACTCTCAAAACAAAGTTTTACATAAATGTAAACATTCGATATGAGGAAAATATCATTACAAGTGATAATTTTTATATTGATTTGAGTAAAAATTTTGCATCAATAAATGGCAATGTAGTGTTTAATAATAAAAATATGGAAAGTTATGCTGATAATATAGATTT
>CACFZX010000024.1:0-10946 GCA_902570905.1 uncultured Pelagibacteraceae bacterium | reverse complement strand
GATACTGTACTGAATATACAGGTTTATTTTTTAATTTTATTCCTTCAATAGAATTATCAAAAAGTGATTTATGAGTAATCTCAACATTTTTTGGAAGACTTTCTTTTATAACCTCAAAGCCATGGTTTTGACTAGTAATTTCTACTTTATTATTAATTAAATTTTTTACTGGATGATTGGCTCCTCTATGTCCTAATTTCATTTTTTTTGTTTTAGCATTTAATGCTAGTGCTAATAATTGATGTCCTAGGCAAATTCCGAAAACTGGTAAATTTTTTTTAATTAGTTCTTGTATAATTTTCACAGAATATTTTCCTGTTGCGGCAGGATCACCCGGCCCATTTGATAAAAATATTCCCTGTGGTTTAAGATTTAATATTTGATCAGATGAGTGTTTGCAAGGAACAACTATAACCTCACAGTTATAGTTTGAAAAGTATCTAAGAATATTTTTTTTTATTCCATAATCTATTGCGATAATCTTGTAATTTTTTTTATTTGTTTTCTGAAACCCTTTACCTTTTACCCAAGTTTTTAAACCTTTCCATTTGTAAATTTTTTTTGTGCTTACTTCTTTTGCAAGATCTAATCCTTTTAAACCAGGCCATTTTAAAGACGTATTAATTAATTTTTTTATATTAAAATTTCCTGTATTAGTATTTGAAATTGTTCCCTTGGGAGCTCCTCTGTCTCTTATATAATTAGTTAGGTTTCTAGTATCTAATCCAGTAATTCCTACAATTTTATTCTTCCTTAACCACTCATCTAAATTTTTTAATGATCTATAATTAGATGGACTTGTAATCTCTGAATTAAATATTACCCCTCTCGTCCAAATTTTGTCAGACTCTATATCCTCTTTATTTGTTCCAACATTCCCTATATGTGGAAAAGTGAAATTAATTATTTGTCCAGCGTAAGATGGATCAGAAATAATTTCTTGATATCCGGTAATTGAGGTATTAAAGCATACCTCACCAGTTGCTATACCTTTGTAGCCTAGGCCCAAACCTTTAAAAATAGATTTATTGTCTAAAACTAAAATAGCTTGTGATAATTTTGAGTTTACTGATTTTTTATTTTTTTGTTTTGACGTCAATTACAACTCATGAGTTAAAGGTTAATACAATAAATCCAATTTTTACGCAACAGATCTAATGTAATTTTTTTAAAATACAATTTGTTCTTTTAAACAAATTTTTCTATACAGTGGATAAGTTATGGAACTCAAAAATAAAATTAATTCAGATTATAATGAAGCTTTAAAGGCTAAAGATAGGTCAAAAATCTCAACTTACAGGTTAATTTTGTCAGGTATCAAAGATTTGGATATTTCCAACAGGTCAGGACCCGATAAGAAAGAAACAGGGGATGATGATATAAAAAAATTATTAAAAAAAATGATTAAACAAAGAGCCGAATCAATAGAGATTTATAAAAAAAATAACAGAGAAGATTTATTAAAAGTTGAAGAAAGTGAACTTGAGATTTTATCAAGCTACTTACCAAAACAATTAAGTGATGAGGAAATTAAAAAAATTTGTTTAGATATTAAAACTAAAATTGGCGCTCAAACGATCAAAGACATGGGAAAAATTATGGGAGAGTTAAAAAAGGATTATTCTGATAACTTAGATTTTTCAAAGGCAGGTAAAATTTTAAAGGATTTGTTAAGTTAAAGCCATATATTATTATGAAGTACCCAAAGGAATATCTCGAAGAAATAAAAACAAGATTAAAAGTATCTACAGTAGTTTCTAAAACACTAATTTTAAAAAAAAGAGGAAAAGAATTTGTAGGTTTGTCACCTTTTAAGACTGAAAAAACTCCATCGTTTACTGTAAATGATGAAAAGGGTTTTTATCATTGTTTCAGTACTTCTGAGCATGGGAATATTTTTGATTTTATAATGAAAACCCAAAACTTAAGATTTGGAGAGGCTGTTAAATATTTAGCTAATTTAGCTGGAATGCAACCATATACTTTCACAAAAAAAGATGAAGAAAGAGAAAATCAATGGAAAGAATACTCTGAAATTTTTAAAACTTATGTAGATTTTTGTCACAATGAACTTTTAAAAAATAATGATCTTATATTTGTTAAAGAATATCTCAAAAAAAGAAATTTAACAAAAGAAGAAGTGGTAAAGTTTAATATTGGTTATGTACAACCTAACAATTCTTTTGTTAGAGAATTAGAAAGTAGATTTAACCAAAAAAGTTTACTTGAAACTGGGTTATTTTATTTAGATGAAAAAAGAAAAGTTTTAATTGAAAGATTTAAAGAAAGAGTGATATTTCCTATTAATAGCATTACCGGGTATCCAATCGCACTAGGTGGAAGAAAGATAAAAGAAAATAATAATTTTGCAAAATATATTAATTCTCCTGAAACACCATTTTTTAAAAAAGGCTCTAATTTATACAATTTAGATTTTGCAAGAAAGTTTTCAAATAAAATAGATTACATTTATCTAGTCGAAGGTTACATGGATGTTGTTGGTTTAAGTAATAAGGGAATATATAATACAGTAGCTAATTTAGGAACATCACTTACTGAAAAACAAATGTTAATTTTAAATCAATTTTACGATGATATAATAATATGCTTTGATGGTGATGAAAGTGGATATAAAGCAGCCTTAAGAGCTGCTGAGAGTTTAATCCAAGAATTAAAACCTGAAAAAAATATTTCATTCTTATTTTTACCAGATAAAGAAGATCCTGATAGCTTTGTTAATAAACATGGTAAAGATTATTTTATTGATTTTACAAAAACTAATAAAGTTTTAATTAACAATTTTATATTTCAGCATTATAAAAATAAAGCAAAGGATGATCCATCTTCATTAGCAATATTTGAAAAAACAGTTAGATCAATCGCCAATTCTATAAAAGATGAGTTTATAAAAAAATATGTATTAGAGGATTATTTGGAAAAAATACATAACCTAACACCCAACACAAATGAAAGAAAATATAAGTTTAAACCAAAGGCCAGATCGTTAAAATCTACCCAAAAGTTTTTTAATGAAACAAAAAATCTTAGTTATATTGAGATAAAAGAATATTCTTTTTTATATATTGTCATAAATAACTTAACTCTTTTAAAAGAAAATTTAAGTTTAATTCAAAATGTAAAATTATTTAGTACCGAAAATAAATTGATTTTTGAAAGTATTTTGGGAAAATTATTTAAAGAAGAAGATATAACCCTAGAAAAACTTTCTTTAGACCAGAACATTATTGAAAAAATTACAAAATTTGCTTCAATAAAATATGTTCTAAATAAAGTTGAAGATAACAACGAAGAAAAGATAGAATTGTTGAATGAAATTATCAGAGATATCAAAAACTATGAGCTTGAAATAAGAATCGAGGAGTTGGAGTCTAAATTTTCTAAAGATTTCAACGAAAGTACATTTAACGAAATTAAAGAGCTGAAAAAATTGCAAAAAATCAACTAAATTTAATAAATTAACGATGGATTTTTTTAGATTTGATATTATATAAGACTTCCTAACTTATTTTACTGTGGAAAGAATTATTACAAAATCGTTTGCTAGACTAATGGGACGAGGTGTCCATAGGGGTTTTATAACTTATGAAGAATTAAATAAATCTTTAGGAAAAAGAAATTTATCACAAGAGAATCTTGCCCAAGCATTTATTCATATATTAGATGACAAAATAGTTTTAGTAGAAAAAAAATCAGACTTTAAAGTTTTAAGAAAAAAGGATTCAAGTTCTAAAGAAGAAGGTAAATCAGCAGAGAAAAGTGATGATCCAATTAGAATGTATCTCAGAGAAATGGGCGGAGTTGAATTACTCTCAAGGGAGGGAGAAATTGCAATAGCTAAAAGAATAGAAGCAGGAAAAGATGTGATGTTAAATGCTTTATCACAAAGTCCAATCACAGCCCAACAATTTTTTGAATGGAATATTAAATTACAGAGTGATGAAATTTTAGTAAGAGAAATTATAGATATAGATACTAATTATACTGAAGATGAAGATACAGGAAGCAATGTTAAACAAAAAAAAGGTGAAAACGAAGACGCCGAAGAAAATCCTGAAGAAAATTCTGAAGTTAGTGATGATGAGTTCAATCCTACTTTAGCAGCAATGGAAACTGAGATTAAGCCAAAAGTTTTAAAAACTGTTAATACTTTAACAAAAGAATACAATAAATTAATTAAGTATCAAAAAGAAAAACTTGAATGCGTATTAAACTCAAATGTTTTTTCAAATTCTAAACAAAAAAATTATGATAAAATAGTTGAAAGTATTCTAGAAAATATTAAATCCTTACAACTTTCTCCATCAGTTTTAGAGGAATTAGTCCAAAGACATTATATAGAAAATAAGAAGATTGTTTCTTTAGAGGGAAATCTTTTAAGATTAGCTATAGATAATAAAATCAGCAGAGATGAATTTATTAAATTTTATGTTGGAAATGAAATAAATCCAAACTTAAAAAATTTTTTAAATACTAACGAAATCTGGAAAAGGTTCTTCCAAAAAAATAAAGATGAGTTTAAAAAATATCAGAGAAAGATTGGTAGAAATAAGTAATAAACTTGGTGTATCAGTTACAGATTTTAAAAAATTAGTAAGCAGGATTCAAAAAGGAGAAAAAGAATCAAGGATTGCCAAAAAAGAAATGGTAGAGGCAAACTTAAGGTTGGTTATATCTATTGCTAAAAAATATACAAATAGAGGTCTTCAATTTTTAGATTTAATTCAAGAGGGAAATATTGGTTTGATGAAAGCAGTTGATAAATTTGAATATAGAAGAGGATACAAATTTTCAACTTATGCCACTTGGTGGATTAGACAGGCTATTACCAGATCAATTGCTGACCAAGCAAGAACAATTAGAATTCCAGTACATATGATTGAAACAATAAATAAAATTGTTAGAACACAGAGATTAATCTTAAGTGAATTCGGCAGAGAAGCTACCCCAGAAGAATTAGCAAAGAAATTAAGAATGCCATTAGATAAAGTTAGAAAAGTATTAAAGATTTCTAAAGAACCTGTGTCATTAGAAAAACCAGTTGGTGATGAGGAAGACAGTAGTTTGGGAGATTTTATTGAAGATACAAAAGCATTAGCTCCACTTGAACAAGCTATAAAATCTAACTTAAGTGAAGCAACTACTAAAATCTTATCAACATTAACCCCAAGAGAAGAAAGAGTTTTAAGAATGAGATTTGGTGTTGGAATGAATACAGATCATACTCTTGAAGAAGTTGGATTGCAGTTTTCTGTAACAAGAGAAAGAATAAGACAAATTGAGGCTAAAGCACTTAGAAAATTAAAACATCCTAGTAGATCAAAACAGCTAAAAAGTTTCTTAGAAAGTTAAAAGGGCCGTTAGCTCAATAGTAGAGTACTGCATTGACATTGCAGGGGTAGTTGGAGCGTAACCAACACGGCCCACCATTTTTAATCAACAATTGATAAGCTCCTTAAAATGATATATTTAATATTTTAATTTTGGGCCTGTAGCTCAGTTGGTTAGAGCAGTACACTCATAATGTATTGGTCCCAGGTTCGAGTCCTGGCGGGCCCACCAATTATCTCTTTATAGTTTACCAAACAAAACTTTATCAGGATCTACCATTACATTAGAGCACATTTTTTTTGCTAAAGTTATTTTTTGGGGATAATCATCTAGTCGCCAATTATTTTCAAGTATATCAAAGTATTTACTTGGATTAAATTTATTGTCCCGAGCGAGCTTAATTTCAAATAAATTACTAGCAAAATACATATCCATCAAACCTTTTGAAAATGAATTAATATTATAAGAGCCAAGCGAACTAAAAACTACCAATTGTGCCATAGTCTTTGGAAGTGGCAATACAAACAATATATCAGCTCTAACCAATTCATCTGTAGGGAAATCATTAATTATTATTGGGATTTTTTTACCTTCTAATTCATAAATACTTGAATTTTCTTTGTATGATAAAAATGAAAACATCATCCTCACTTTACTACAATCCTCCCTATCTAATACAAACCTTAGTTTGTCGCCATGAATTACTTCTCCTGGAACGCTCGTAACAATATAAGTTCCATGATCTTCAATGGTCCACCCATCCTCCTTTGCTTGAGGATGAGTGGTCAAAAGGAAAAAAATGACTAAAACATGAAGAAAAATAATTAAAAAAATACGTTTAATCACATTAAAAATTTACAAGTTTGATTTGTCCTAAATCAGACTGAAAAAAGTTTAAATTATGAATTTTGAAATTTTTTTTATTATTCTTTATTTACAAAATCTAAAAGATTTTTGAACAGAGCATTTATATCTCCATCATTATTTTGTATTATAGCGTTGAATTCTTCTTTTTGAACTTTTGCTAAGCTTACACCCTCAATTATCACGTCTATTATTAATGGATTTTCTGGATCTTTAGTTATTACTCTCCAGTCAATTTTAACCTCAGGTTTATCATCAGTTGCAACAAGAAAGCTTGAAACCATTGTATATTTTTTATTTAAATACTTTTCACTATCTACTCGAATTTTAGGATCAGAATATTGAGCCAATCTACTTGCAAAAGATTTTAAAAAATACTTTTTAAAAATTTCTAAATATTCTTCTTTTTGAGTGTCAGTTAATTCTTTTCTTCTTTTTCCAATTGAATAAAGTCCTATACCTTCAATATCTACCGATTTATTTGCGATTGTTTTTAATTTAACAATTTTAAGTTCTTTACTTATATTTTGACTTAAAGCGACTGCTGCTTCATCTACAGTTTGTTGAACAAAATCTTTAGGACTTATTGCAAAAGCAATATTTGATAAGAAAAAACTGAAAATTAAAAAAAATAATCCTTTTTTAAGTCTTTTTATACTCATCTGACTGAGTTTATTCGATTTCTTCCCAATCGCTATCGTTTTGGGTCTGTGTTACACCTTTTGCATTAAGAATCTTCTTACGTCTATCTTGTAAATATAAACTTTTTACTGATGCATAAAAATCTATAGAATTTTCTTCAAGATTGTTAATATCATCAAAGTTTTTAGCTCTAAAATCTATACCAGCTGCTCCTTTAGATGCATAGTAATCAAAATCTGCGAAGTAATGTGTGTCGTTTCTAACAGTAACATTATACCAAGCATCTCCTCCCATATAATTTCCCAATGAAGCTAATGCATCTCTAGCTGTCGAAGGTCCTAAAACTGGTAAAACTAAATAACAACCTTCTCCTGCTCCCCATTTGCCTAGTGTTTGACCAAAGTCTTCTTTTTCATAACTGTTAAGTCCTATAGCAGAAGCGGGATCAAATATTCCAACAATTCCTACAGTAGTATTTACGATAAATCTTAAAGTGTTTTTACCAGCAATGTCCAAATCACCTTGCAAAAGATTATTTGGGATAGTCAATAACGTAGAAACGTTTCCTACAAAATTACTTGTTCCAGTTCTAACTGGCGATGGTAGATATTTATATCCTTTTGCAAGTGGTTCGAAAATTGTACCATCAATTGCTTGATTGAAAGCAAATATTCCTCTATTTAATGTTTCAAAACAATCTTTAACTTCTCCATTTTTAGTTTTCGATAATTCATTATCACCATCACTTCCTGCAAATGAATAAGTGATAATATTTAGACTAAGAAACAGAATTGCTAAAATTCTAGCCATAATTTAATTTTTATATGTATATCTTTAATAAATGTAAATGAATATTTTATGCTATAATATTGATTAATGCTTACTAAAATTGCCATAAATTACTCACCTAATTTTACAACCCCTGCAAGAAATAAGAAAAATATTAAATACATAGTATTTCATTACACTGGAATGAGTAGCGAAAGTAAGGCAATAAATAGACTAACTGATGTCAAATCAAAAGTTAGTTGTCATTATTTTATAAAAAAAAACGGAGAAATAATTTTAATGGTTCCTGAAAAATATGAGGCCTGGCATGCTGGTATTTCAGCTTGGAAAAAAGATGTTTATTTAAACAAATCCTCAATTGGCATCGAAATATCAAATAAAGGACATAGATTTGGTTATGAAAACTATTCTAAAAATCAAATTAATTCTTTAAAAAAGCTTTCAAAATTTCTTATAAAAAAGTTTAAAATTAAAAAAACAAATATAGTTGGGCATTCAGATATTGCATTTGACAGAAAAATAGATCCTGGCGAAAAGTTTCCATGGAAATTATTATCAAAAAACCAAATTGGAATTTGGCATAAAATTAACAAACAAAAATTATATAAATTAAGAAAAAAAAAACTTACTAAAATACAACAAAGCACTTGTCTTAAGTTTATGCAAAAAATTGGATATTCATTAAAAAAAAAAAATAAAATTAAGCTTTTTAAGAACTTTCAAAGAAGATTTAGGCAGGAACTAATTAATGGAATATTAGACAAAGAATGCTTAATTATTGCTGAAAAATTAAGCAAAATTAGCTAATTATTTTATTTACTTGAAATTGTTTAAAAAAATTCATATTTTCCATCTGCCAGATAAATGACTTATCGCTTTAATTTATTTTAAAGAGGAAAGTCCGGGCTCTACAAAGACACAGTGCCAGTTAACAACTGGCGGGGGAAACCCCAGGGATAGTGCCACAGAAAATAAACCGCCTCATCAAGGCAAGGGTGAAAAGGTGTGGTAAGAGCACACCGGCTGATTGGTAACAAGCAGCGCATGGAAAACCCCACTGGGAGCAAAACTGAGTAGAGATGACATTGTTTAAAAACTAAAAGCTGTCTTTGGCTAGTCATCAGGGTTAGTTGCTTGAGCCTTAAAGTGATTTAAGGCCTAGAGAAATGATAGGTTTAAATGACAGAACCCGGCTTATAGTTTATCTGGCACTTCATTCTTAACAAAAAACTTTTACTGTTTCATGTTTGTTCTCCATGAATTATATCTATATTTATAGTATTGACGATATATATAAAAACCCATATATTCCCATAAATTCCCAAATTAGGGTGTTTATAGAGAATTATGAAATATGTTTTTATCTACTTACGAAAACAAAATAGACAAAAAAGGAAGGGTGTCAGTGCCTGCTAGTTTCAGGTCACACTTATCAAATCTCGGGTATAATGGAGTGGTTTGCTTTCCTTCTTTTAATAATCAATGTATCGAGGCTTGGCCACAAGACAGAGTAGAAAAAATTTCTAATTCAATAGATTCTTTAAATCCATTTGAAGAAAAAAAAGATTATTTTGCAACTTCAATTTTATCTGAAAGTTCAAACTTACAATTTGATAGCGAAGGAAGAATGTCAATAACATCAAAATTATTAAAACATGCAAAAATCAAAAATAGCATGCTGTTTGTTGGTCAAGGAAAAACATTTCAAATATGGGAACCAGCAAATTTTGAAAAATTTAGGGTAAGTGCAAAGAAAAAATCAAATATTCATCGAGCGAGCCTTAGATGGGAGCAAAAAATAAATAACTAATAGGGGGATAAAATGACAATTAACTTTAAAGCACCAGACATAAAAGAGCTAAAGCCAAGAATTCTTGTGATGGGAGTTGGTGGAGCTGGAGGAAATGCAATTAATGGAATGGTTGAAAATGGACTACAAGGAGTAGAATTTATTGCAGTAAATACAGATGCGCAAGATTTAAAATTAAGTCACGCAAATACTAAAATTCAAATGGGATTAAATTTAACTAAAGGATTAGGTGCAGGAGCTAGGTTAGATGTTGGTCAAGCTGCGGCAGACGAGTCCTTAAATGAAATTATTAATATTATTCAGGGTGCAAATATGGTTTTTATCACCGCAGGAATGGGTGGTGGAACAGGAACTGGAGCAGCACATGTTATTGCAAGAGCTGCAAAAGAATTAAATATCCTTACAGTTGGAGTAGTAACTCTTCCTTTTTTATATGAAGGTCCATCTCGAATGAGAAGAGCTCAACAAGGTTTAGAAGAATTAAGAAAACATGTTGATACAATCATAGTTGTTCCTAACCAAAATTTATTTAAGATTGCAAGTGAGCAAACTACATTTGAAGAATCATTTACACTATCAAATGATGTTTTATTACACGGTGTTAAAAGTATTACTGATTTAATGGTAAGACCAGGTCTAATTAATTTAGATTTTGCAGACGTAGAAACAGTTATGAGTTCTATGGGCAAAGCAATGATGGGAACTGGTGAAGCAGAGGGCGAAGGAAGAGCAGTTAAAGCTGCAGAAGCTGCTATTAACAATCCATTAATAGATGATTATACGTTAAAAGGTGCAAAGGGATTATTAGTTAATATTACTGGTGGAAAAGATCTTAAACTTTTTGAAGTTGATGAAGCTGTTAATAAAGTAAGATCCGAGGTTGATCATGAAGCAGAACTTATTATTGGAGCAATTACTGATCCAACCTTAGACGGAAAAATGAGAGTTTCAATTGTAGCCACTTCATTAGATGGGCAACAACCAGAGTCAAAATCTGTAATAAATATGGTTCACAGAATTCAAAATAGGAATTCTGGTTATTCAGATATGTCAAATAACGGTAGTCATCAATCTTTCAATTTTTCAACTCAAGCAACCTCAACTCTTACAGAAGGAGCAAATGCTCTTAAATTGGATAATGAAGTTGAAGAGCCTATAATTCAAGACTCTAGCACAACAAATGTTAGTATTAATGAAAGTAATTCCTTAACAGAAGAATTAGTTGAAAGTAATATTAGTAATGAGCTTGAAACTAATTTGGCTTTAGACGAACAAATAGATCGTCACAATACTGAGGTTGAAGAAAATTCTTCAAATGGGTTGGAAAACTTTGCATTAGAAGAAGATACTCCTGAACTTTTCAACTCTGACAATTCTGATCAAAATGAAATTGCTAGTATTGATAATACTGAAAATTCAGAAGAGGATGATTTAGAAATTCCGGCATTTTTAAGAAGACAAAAAAATTAATGGTCTTCTCTAAAATAAATGA
>CACFZX010000023.1:0-11229 GCA_902570905.1 uncultured Pelagibacteraceae bacterium | reverse complement strand
AAAAATCAATAGAATTTACAAAAAAAAAATTCAGATTTCTCAATCTTAAAGTTTCAGATGCTGAGAATTTAAAAGAGAAAAAAAATTTTTATGATTTAATAATTATCAATGGTTCCCTGGAACATGTATATGACCCTAATATTGTTATGAAAAAAGTTAGTTATTTTTTAAAAAATAATGGATATCTTTATCTTGAAGGCAAAGGTTATCCATTGGACAAAAAAGAAAACTTTTTTAATTTTAGCCACCAAAGGATATTCAACGATGGTTCATTTACAAATTTATGTTCTAAAAATAAAATATTTAAAATTTATAGCTCGTATAATAATCCAATGAATGTACTTAAATTAAGTTTTTCAAGTAAATTTCATGGAAAAAATAAAAAAAGTACTAGTCAAAGAGGCAATCTCTGTTGGATTGGTATAAAAAAAACAAAAAAAAATAAAGTTAAGCTTAAAAAAGATTTTTTCTTTAAAAATTTTTTTAATCTTAATATAAATTAAATGAAATTAAATTTTAACAAAACTATTTTGATTGCAGAAATAGGATGGAATTTTCTAGGTGATTTAAGTTTAGCTAAAAGAATGATAAGAGAAGCAAAAAAATCTGGAGCAGATGCTGTAAAATTTCAATTATGGAATCCGAAAAATCTTAAAAGTGGATCTTGGGATTATGATGGTAGGAGAGAATTATACAATAAATCATTTCTAAGTTATGATAAATTTAAACATTTATATAAATTTAGTCAAAAAATTAAAATAGAGTGTTTTGCTTCAGTTTTTTCTAAACAAGACTTAAACATACATAAAAAAATAAATAAAAGTATCATAAAAATACCTTCTTCAGAGGCATATGATATAAATTTAATTAAATTAGCCCTAAGAAATTTTTCCAAAGTAATCGTATCTACCGGCACATTAAAAAAAAAAGAATTATTAAAATTATGCAATTTTAAAAATAACAAATTAATTTTACTTCATTGTGTGAGTTCATACCCACTTAATGATAATGATATAAATTTTGGTAAATTTTTCTACTTAAAAAAGAAATTTAAAAATGTAGGATACTCCGGACATTCTCCAAATATATATGATGCATTATGGGCTATAGCAAATAATGCTACTGTAGTTGAAAAACATTTTACTATAAATAATAGTTTAAAAGGTAGAGATAATAAATTTTCAATCTTGCCAAAAGATTTTAGAAAAATTTCTTTATTTAGAAACTTTAGTATTAACGCAACACAAAAAAAGACCCTTGATCTACAGAAGTGCGAAATAGACGTATATAAAAATTACAGAGGGAGATGGCGTATAAATGACTAATTTATCTTAATCTAGCGTATTTATTTTGTTTTTCTGATTTATCGATAAATTTTGAAATATTCTTTATAATTTGTTCATGTTTTTTTTCATTAAAATTTTCTAACCAATATTTTATAGCCATATACCCATTTATATTTTTCCAAGAAACTTTGTTTGCATATTCATGGAAGTTTAAAATATAATTTTGGTGAAAGTAAATTTTGTTGGAAAAATGGGCTGCATAAATTTCTTTCTTATTAATTTTAATTTTTTTATTCTTTTTAAGATTAAGTAGTTTTTTATTATAACTTTGAAAGCTTTTTGGATTAATATTAAAGTTGTAATTAGTAAATCTTCCATTGCTTTTTCTGCCAGTAATTACAGGTATATTAAACAATGCATATTCCTGAGATATATTTCCGTGTATTGATAAAACATAGTCAATTTTACCTACAAATGAAAAATGTGAGGTTTCAGGTTCAACAACTTTAAATTTTTTATATTTATTTACAAAATGTAAAATTATTCTTTTATTTGTCTCAGCAAAAATTTTATTAGGATGAAGTTTCAAATACCAATCGTAATCAGTTTTTTGGGAAATTTTTCCAAGATAATTAAGCCATTCATACATATCATTAAAAAAAAACTTACCAAATACGTGAGGAGAGTCATAAAAACAATGTGTTGCCACTAATATTTTTATTTTATTATTTTTTTTTACTAATTTATTATCTACTTTTCCTGCAAAAGGGGAAACATTTAAATTTTCAAGACCTACTGTAGCTATACCTTTAATTCTTTTTTTTAAATCTAATTTACTTTCAATTATGCCTTTATTAAAAGTTTTTTTATCTGCTTTTTCAGACTCTTCCTTAAAATATTTAAAATTCCAACTATAAGGGAAATCTTTACCAAGTCTAACCAGACTATTAATAGTTACATTATAAAAACTAATATTTTTTTTTAAGGCAATTCTTCCAAGTATAGCCGGAATATAGACTGCATGACTTAAAATTACTGATTTTACATTAAAATCTTTAAATATTTTTTTGCAAAAATAGTAGTATTTAATTGATTTACACAAAAAATTAACAAATTTAGGATCATTGATTTCAACTGTTGGTTCACCATACCATCTTAAATATGTATCATATATTAAGTCACCAATTAAAATATTATCAATTTTAAAATTTAGTAAGTCGTTTTTATTTTTAATACTTGAAATTAATTTATTGAAATTAATTTTTTCTTTAGGTTCTTTGTAATAAAGAAAAAATGTATTACCAAAAGTATTATAGATGCCATAGTGTAAAAAACTTATTTTTTGAAATATAATTAAAATAAATTTATGAAAATTATTTTTAAAAAAATTAGATTTATAAATTGCAATTTTTGATGGGTATTTTTTACTCAATGTATTTACAACATAGTTTACAGCTATGTGTGAATCATACATCCTTTGTGTTTCTACTATAATAATGTCTTTTGAATTATTTTTTTTGTAAGAAAAGACTTTATTAATATGATTTTTAAATTTCAAACAATAAATAAATTCAAAAATTAAATTTACCAGAGATTTCATTAATAATTAAATATAATTTATTTTTTTCTTGATATTGATTGTTTTAATTCTTTTTAATATTGCAATTATCCTTTTTGCAGCCTTACCGTCACCATAAATTTTTGAACTTCTATATTTACCTTTTTTAAAATGAATATTTATAGCTTTGGTAATATTTTGAACATCGTGATTAATATTTAAAACATTTTTAGATATTTCCCTATGAATTTGTCTTGTTCCTATATTTACACACGGGACTCCTAAAAAAGAAGCTTCTCTTATTCCAGAAGATGAATTTCCAACAATACATTTTGAATTATATATTAATGCCAAATAACCCTCTGGTGTCAAATTTTTAATAAAAGATACTCTATCCTTATATGGACTATTATACTGAAAAATTCTTAGTTGTTTTGAAATTATATCGTTTCCAGCATCTACATTTGGCCATAACCATATAGCTGAAATATTTTTCTCTTTGCAAATACTAACAACAGACTCCAAAGAAATTTTAATCTGTGTTTTTACATCATTTATTTCATTTGTAACAGGATGTTGAACAACAACTATATAATCTTTTGATTTTAATAATTTTTTAATATTTGATAACTCAATATTTTTTGAATTCTTTAATTTTTTTATATTGATTAAATCTAAAGATGGACATCCAGTATTAAATACATTTTTTTTGTCTTCACCCATTCTAACTACAAATTCTTTAGATCTTTTGGTGCTTACAAAATGTAGGTCAGATAATTTGGTTATTGCGTGTCTAACTTTTTCATCTATAGAGCCAGTGACTTCACCACCTTGCAAGTGTGCTAGAGGAATATTCATGTAACTAGCCGCTACAGCGACTGATAAATTCTCAAATCTATCTGCTATTACAAATACTAGATCAGGTTTAAGCTTTTCGAAAATATCAACAATTTCAAATAATGTTAATGCAGCTGATTTAGCCATCGTTAAGTTGTTTCCACCCTCAAGTATAGAATAATATTTATCGTTGATTTTAAAGCCATCATCTTTAATAATTTTTTCTAAAGTTCCATATTTTTCTAGCAGTGAAGAGGCTCCCAAAACCACTTGCAAAGTAAATTTTGATGATGAATCTATTTCTTTCAGTATTGATTTAACTCTTGCGTAGTTTGCTCTATTGTTAATTACAACACAGATTTTTTTTATCATATTATTTTATTGCTAAAAAACCTTGAAAATTTAAATATTTAAAAATAGTCATAAAATCTTTAAAACCAGCGTTTTTTAAAAGTTGGTAATTTGCTCTTGATGAAAATGGTTCCATTATACCTTTAAGGCTTCTTGTTTTATCCAAAATTTGCTTAGCAGTAAATCCTTGTTCTGATTTAAATTCATCATAGAGAATGTTCATAATTTCGTTAAATCTTGCATCGTTTCCTCTTACTTTTTCAAATAATAAAAAACCCCCACCATATAATAAATCTTTATAAACTTTATTAAAAAAAATCTGCCGCTTAGAAGAACTAATAAATTGTGCAGTAAAAAAAGATGTAATCAAATTTTGTTTTTCAAATTTTGTTTTTAGATAGTCTTTTTGTGAAAATTTAATACCATTAGAATTTTTTTTAGCAAACTCTATCATTTTTTTTTCTATATCTATTCCAACTAAATCTAATTTTTTAAAACCAAGTTTTTTTTTAACTTTTTTTAGGAAGGTTCCAGTAGAACAACCAATGTCTAAAACTCTTGCATTGTTTGTTACAAAAAAATCAGAAACTGCTAATCCAACTTCATGCATCTCATTATAATATGGAACAGATCTTTTTATATGATTATCAAATGATTTTGCAACTGTACCCGAAAAAGTCCAACCAGAGTTTCTAAGAGGAATTTTTTTTTTCATGAATAAGCTATATATTTTATTGATAAAAAAAAACAATCATATAATTATAACGAAATAGAAATGAGAATTTTAGGTATTATACCAGCTAGAAAAGGATCAAAATCAATAAAGCTTAAAAATATAAAACCATTTAATGGAAAGCCGCTTATTTATTGGACTATAAAAACTGCGTTGAAAAGTAAACTTGATACAGTGATAGTTTCGACTGACTCACTAAAAATAAAAAAAATTGCGGAGAAATATAATTGCAAAGTTCCCTTTATTAGACCTTTAAATTTATCAAAAGATATTATCAAAGGTATAGATGTTGCACTGCATGCTCTAAAATTTTATGAAAAAAAAAGATCAATATTTTTTGATGGTGTTATGTTGTTGCAGCCCACTTGCCCATTTAGAAATGTAAACGATATAAATAAATCTATTAACATTTTAAAAAAAAGGAAAGCAGATTCTGTTATTAGTTTAGTAGATGTAGAAGGATATCATCCAGCAAGAATGAGCAATATTGTGAAAGGTAAAATTAAAAAACCAAGTTTTGCGGAAAAAAAAGAAAATATTCCAAGGCAGTTACTTAAAAAGACTTATTTGAGGAGTGGTTTAATTTATTTAGTTAAAACTAAAGTATTAAAAAAAGGGAGTTTAATTGGCAAGAAATCATATCCAATTATAACACCTTCAAATAGAGCATTTAACATTGATACAAAATTAGATTTTGAGTTGTCAGAGCTTTATGCAAAAAAAATTAAATTAAAAAGTTAAAATAAAAATTTAATTGTGAAAAAAATAAAAAAACTGACTTTTGTAATACCTACAAAAAATAGAACTATTTTTCTTAAAAGACAAATTAGCAGATGTACAAAAATATTTAATAAAAAATTTTATACATATATAATTATTGATGCTAGCAATAATTTTTATCATTATCAAAACAAAAAATTGTTTAAGAATAATGAAAACATAAAACTCTTTAGACAAAAATCAAAAGGTATTCAAAAAGGTTGTTTTGAAAGTCTTAGATATGTTAAAACTGAATACGTATCCTTTCTATATGACGATGATCAGCTAAGTAAATATATAATTAAAATTCATAAGTCTAATTTAGAAGATAGGAAAAAATTTTCTTTTGGATACGGAATTGTAAAAGATTTAAATTATAAAGTATCATTTAACAAATTAAATTATTTAAATTTAGATATTGAGGATATGTTGTTGGCATATAATGGTCTAAACATAAATAATTTTATAAAAATTAATAAAATTAAAGAAAATATAGTTTTACCTTTAAGTCCAATTTGCACAATTTACACAGTAAAATTTTTAAACCAATGGAGAAAAATTGTTCTCAAATTTGTAAAAAAAAATGAGTTTAGAAATTTCTTTTTACTAAAAAAAGAAATAGGACCTGACTTATTAATTTATTTACTTTCAATTGCCAAATCTGATAAAAAAGTTAAATTTTTTTATCCATTTACTGCTAAGTTTTCTAGCCATGAAAAATCAATAAGTGTCATATATGGAAGCAATTTATTACGTATTGGTTATTGGTTATCTCGGGTATGCTTTTTTGAGCAAAAAATAATAAAATACAAAAACTTTAATGAAAAAGTTTATACCTACCTAATTCTTACCGGTATTTACTTACTTTTTACAAATTTATTTCGACCATTTTATTTAAAAAATATATTTTTAGAATTATATAAAATAATAAGTTTTCACCCATATAGTTTTTCCTTAAACTACTGTAAAAAAATTATTATTAATAGATTTAAAAAATGACCTTAAGAAATTATCTTGCTATAATTTATTTTTACTTATTTCCCAATACTTTTGGAAGAGGATATGAAACATATAAACATTATTTAATTAATAAAATTATTAATGGAAGAAAAGCTAAAATTAACAATTATTTTGATGAAAGAATAGTTGAAATTCCATGGATTATGAATGAGTTGAAAAATAAAAGTGGCAAACTTTTGGATGCTGGTTCAACCTTAAATTTTAAGTATTTATTACAAAAGCTAATAAAAAATTTTGAAGTTAATATTGTAACTTTATATCCTGAAAAAAAAAATTATGAATATTTAGGTGTTAATTATATTTATTCTGACTTCTTAAATCTTAAATATAAAAAAAATACTTTTGATATTATAACTTGTATCTCAACTTTAGAGCATGTCGGATTTGATAATAGTTTTTATAAGTATAATAAAAATATTAAATCCAAGGATATGCAAAGAACCAATAAGCAAATGAAAGTACTTTTTAAACTTTATGATTTTTTAAAACCTGGTGGAAATTTATTAATTACACTTCCATTTGGAAAAAGAGGAAAATATAAAAATTTACGACAGTTTGATAAAGATAAATTAAAAAAATTACTTGTAAAACTTAAAACTAGGAAAATAGAAAAAAAATTCTTTTTATATAAAAATAAAATATGGAAAAAAGTATCAGAACAATACTGCAAAAATATATTACCAATTACCAATAAAAAGAATCTTTTTCTGTCCTCAAATTCAGTAGTATTAATTAAAATTACAAAATAAATTTTTATTTATTTTTATATAATTTTAAAATTTTTAAATTTTTTTTTCCAAGTGGCTTTTCATCTAATAAAAATGAATGTAAATCACTTTTATTATCATAATTATAAATCCATTTTCTCTTAAAATGATCTTTAAGAAATCTAGTATTTGATGCTCTTCCATCAACTAAAATAATTGTACCAGGCACAAGAAAATACTCGATTTTTAAAATATCTGAAGCCATAGGCATTAAGTTTTTATGCCTTGTAGAAAAACCATTTATTTTACCTTTAATATTAAATTGGTCTGGGCCATCTAAATAAATAAAATCAGGATTACATAATGGTAATTTTTTATACTCAGTTACAATTCTATTATCAAAAGTTGACATATAAACATCAGAATGAAAATAATTTATTTTACAAAAGTTTTGAGTTTTCGAGTACTTAAAATATTTATTTATAAGCTGTTTTGTATAATTTAAATATTTTTTACTATTCTCCAAAATAAATATTTCATATGACGTATCAATTTTTATTTCTTTTAATATTTTTGAATTTTCTTTAATTAATTCATTTAATGCTATTAGAAATATTAAACTACTCCAGCCTGAACCAAACTCTAATACTACTAACCTTCTATTAAGTTTTAAATAATTGTAAATGTTATACATATACTGATAAATTGATATATATGGAAATTTAGTTAATTTTTTTTCAATTTTTTCATTTAATAGTTTAATTAAATATGGATATTTCCTATTGAAAAAATTTTTTACCTCTTTTAAAGATTTTTGTTTTGGGTGAGTAATTTTCATAGTATTAGAAAGATTATTTTTAATTGAAATAATTAGCTATATCAACTCTATTAAATTAGAAATGAATATTTTCTTTAAAATGTTATATGTTTTGATAATAATAATATTTCAATATTAATTAAACAAATTGAAATTTAACTTAAAATCTAAATGGTAAAAATCTATTCCAAGATAAAAAAATGTAGGATTTCAAACGACAAAAGTTTAAAAAAAATAATTGATTTTGGTAATATTTCTTTAACTGGAGTTTTTCCAAAAACAAAACAAATAAAAACAAAAGTCACACCTCTTGAATTGGTATTTTCTAAAAAGTCCAAATTATTACAATTGAAACATAATTACGACCAAAAATATTTGTTTGGTAATAATTATGGCTATCAATCTAGTTTAAATAATTCAATGATCGACCATTTAAATTTTAAGTATAAATATTTATTGAGAAAAACTAATATCAAAAAAAATGAAGGTATTTTAGACATAGGAAGTAATGATGGAACTTTCTTAAACTTCTTTTCTAAATCAATTAAAAAAACTGGATGTGATCCAACTGCTAAAAAATTTAAAAAAAATTACAACAATGAAATAAAAATAGTTCCTAAAATATTTAGTAATAGCAGTTTAAAATTTTTAGGTAAAAAAAAATTTAAATTAATTACATCAATAGCGATGTTTTATGACCTAAAAAACCCCTTAGCATTTTGTAAATTGGTGGAAAAAATTTTACACAAAGATGGTATATTTCATATAGAAATTGCATATCTTCCTGATATAATATCTAAATTATCATTTGATACTTTTTGCCAAGAACATTTGACTTATTTTAGCTTCATCTCCTTTAATTATTTAATTAATCAGACAGATTTAAAAATAATTAACTTCAATAGAAATTCAATAAATGGTGGTAGCATTAATTTTGATCTGGCATTTAAAGATTCAACCCATAAAATCAATATAAAAAAAATTAAAAAAATAATAAAATTTGAAAAAAAAAATAAAATTGATCAGCTATCTACATATAAAAAATTTGCAATAAAAATTAGACAACTTCAAAACCAAATTCAAAGAGAGTTATTTAAAATTAAAGATAGTAAAATATATGGATTTGGTGCATCTACCAAGGGAAATGTAACGCTTCAATTCTGCAACATAGATAATAATATAATGAATGGAATATATGACGTTAATCCTGAAAAGTTTAAATGTTATACACCCAAAACAAATATTTTAATAAAAGACGAAAAATATATTTTTAAAGATAAACCGGATTATATTGTTTTTTTAATTTGGCATTTTAAAAAAACCATATTTGAAAAATTTAAAAAATTTAAATTAAAAAATACAAAATTTATTTGGTTATTTCCTAAATTTAAAATCAAATCACATCATAATTAAGATATAGATGAGTTTCTTAACCTTTTATAAATTATTAAATAATTTACAAAAATTAAATTTTTGGATTTTAATTTTTTTATCAATCATAATAATTTTTCTTGAGTTGTTAAGCATAGGACTAGTTATACCTTTAATATCAATCATTTTAGACCCAGTTAAATTTATTGGAAAACTCCATTTTTTAACAACAGATAGTTATCCGTATATTCAAAATATCTTAATTTCTGAAAATTTTATTTATTATTTTTTGATATTTTTTGTTCTGTTATTTTCAATAAAAAATATACTTGTTTTTATAATCAATTACTATCAATGTAAATTTGTTGAAAGCATTGAAACATCTTTTTCTGAGCAATTAATATTTAAATATTTATCTCAAAAATTTCCTTTTTTTTCTCAAAATACTTCCTCCTCATTAATCTCAAAATTATCTGTAGACTTTTTAAATTTTACTAGAGGGTTCGTAAGCCAAACTATAACTATATCTTCTGAAATATTAATAATTTTTTCATTTACTATTTTCATTATTTTTTTAGATTTACATAAAGTAGGTTTTATTTTTTTACTATTTTTTATTGTTGGTGCAATTTTAATGAAGGTTATTGGCAATCTATCAAATAGTTGGGGAAAAAAGAGAAAATTATATGATCATCTAAAGATAAATTTACTTAATAATACTTTTCAAAACATTAAAAGCATTATTATTGATAATAAAAGAGAATTTGTAACAAAAAACTTTAATTCATATGTAAAGGAACTTGCTTCTCTCCAAAAAAAAATTGTTGCAATAAAAGTTTTACCGAGGTCTATTTTTGAAATTTTTGGAATTCTTTCTTTAAGCGTTGTAATTATGATAATGACAGTTTTTGATTTTGATAAAAATGATATTTTAACATCTACAGGTTTTTTTATTGCAGTTGCTTACAGAATAGTACCGTCTTTTCAAAAAATAATTTATTCTTATCAAACTATAAGTTTGGCAAAGGTTGTTCTAAATTCAATCCATAAAGATCTTCATCTAAATAGTAAAATTTCAAGTGATAATAATAGAATTCCATTCAATGAAAAAATTGAATTAAAAAATATATACTTCAAGTATTCAGGTAGAAACAAGAATGTAATTGAAGGGTTAAATTTGAATATAATTAAAGGAAATTCTATAGGCATATTTGGTGTAAGTGGTGAAGGAAAAAGTACGTTAGTAGACATTATGTCATGCCTATTACCCCCTGACAAAGGCAATATTGAGGTTGATGGAATAAAAATAAATAACGAAGATCTTATAAGAAAATGGCAAAATCAAATTTCATATGTAACTCAAAACACAATTTTACTGAATGATACAATTAAAAATAATATTATTTTCTCATCAAATTCTAAAGATATTGATAATAATCTTCTAGAAAAAATAATTGAAAGTACACAACTAAATAATTTTATTTCTAGTTTACCAAATAAAATTAACACTAATGTTGGTGAAATGGGTCAAAATATATCAGGTGGTCAAAGAAAAAGAATTGGAATAGCTAGGGCACTTTATAAAAATCCAGAGTTACTAATTTTAGATGAAGCTACTAATGGCCTTGATAAAGAAACAGAGGATAAAATTTTATCATTGGTTTATAATCTTAAAAAGAAAATATCTCTAATTTTAATTTCTCACGATATTAATGTTTTAAAAAATGCAGATGAAATTTTTGAATTTTCAAGAGGTAAAATAGCCAAAAAAAATGATTTCTTTAAAGAAT
>CACFZX010000022.1:0-13143 GCA_902570905.1 uncultured Pelagibacteraceae bacterium | reverse complement strand
ACGATAGAGTTTTAATCGAAGTTCTAGATAGCAGTGAAAAAACTGCAGGAGGGATAATCATCCCTGATACTGCTCAAGAAAAACCACAAGAAGGAAAAGTAGTTGCCGTAGGTGGTGGAGCAAAAACTGAAGATGGAAAATTAATTCCAATGGACGTTAAAGTTGGTGATAAAGTTCTTTTTGGCAAATGGTCAGGAACAGAGGTAAAAATTGATGGTAAAGAATATAGTATAATGAAAGAGTCTGACATTATGGGTATTTCTAACAGTAAATAATAAATTAAGGAGTTTAATAATGGCTAAAATAGTAAAATTCGATTCTGAAGCAAGAGCATCAATGCTTAAAGGAGTTGATATACTCGCAAATACAGTAAAGGTTACTCTTGGACCAAAAGGTAGAAATGTTGTGATAGACAAATCTTATGGTGCACCAAGAACTACTAAAGATGGAGTTTCAGTTGCAAAAGAAATAGACCTTGAAGACAAATTTGAAAACATGGGTGCTCAAATGGTTAAAGAAGTTGCAAGCAAAACTAATGACGAAGCTGGAGATGGTACCACAACTGCAACAATTCTTGCTCAATCTATTGTTAAAGAAGGTTGTAAATATGTTACTGCAGGAATGAACCCGATGGATGTAAAAAGAGGAATTGAAGCAGCAGTCGATAATGTTAAAGAAAAATTAATTTCATCTGCAAAAAAAGTTAAAGATAGCGATGAGATAGCACAAGTCGGAACAATTTCAGCAAATGGTGACAAAGAAATTGGAAATATGATTTCTAAAGCTATGCAAAAAGTTGGGAATGAAGGAGTGATAACTGTAGAAGAAGCTAAAGGTATAGAAACAGAGCTTGATGTTGTTGAGGGTATGCAATTTGACAGAGGTTATTTGTCTCCTTATTTTATAACTAATGGTGATAAAATGACTACTGAGCTAGAAAATCCATTAATACTTTTACATGAAAAAAAATTAACTAATCTTCAACCTATGGTTCCTCTTTTAGAGGCAGTTGTACAAGCTGGAAGACCTTTAATGATTATATCTGAAGACGTAGAAGGTGAAGCATTGGCTACTTTAGTTGTGAATAAATTAAGAGGTGGTTTAAAAGTAGTTGCTGTAAAAGCACCAGGTTTTGGTGATAGAAGAAAAGCAATGCTAGAGGACATAGCAATACTTACAGGTGGACAGGTTATTTCTGAAGATCTAGGAATTAAATTAGAGAATGTTAAACTTAATGATCTTGGATCAGCAAAAAGAGTAAAGGTTGATAAAGAAAATAGCACTATAGTAAGTGGATCAGGAAAAAAATCTGACATTGAAGCTAGATGTGCTCAAATTAAACAACAAGTTGAGGAAACAACTTCTGATTATGATAAAGAAAAACTTCAAGAAAGATTAGCTAAATTGGCAGGTGGAGTTGCAGTAATCAAAGTTGGTGGAGCAACAGAAGTTGAAGTTAAAGAGAGAAAAGATAGAGTTGAAGATGCATTAAATGCCACTAGAGCAGCTGTTGAAGAAGGTATAGTTGTTGGTGGTGGATGCGCTTTATTATACGCTTCTCACGATTTAGACAAAGTCAAAGTTAAAGGTGATGATCAAAAAGCTGGTGTTGAAATTGTAAAAAGTGCTTTGCAAGCTCCGATTAGACAAATTACAAAGAACGCAGGTGTAGATGGTTCAGTTGTAGTAGGCAAGCTATTAGAATTAAATAAACCTACACACGGTTATGATGCCCAAACTGAACAATATGTAGATATGTTCAAAGAAGGTATTATTGACCCTGTAAAAGTTGTAAGAACAGCTTTGCAAGATGCTGCTTCTATATCTGGATTGTTAGTTACTACAGAAGCAATGGTTGCTGACAAACCTGATGACAAAGATGCTGCTCCAGCTGGGATGCCTGGTGGCGGAATGGGCGGAATGGGTGGAATGGGCGGAATGGGAATGTAATCCCCAAGTTACTCAAACAAGAATTCAAAAAAGGGCGAGTCTTTACTCGCCTTTTTTTTTGAGTAAAAAAGTTTTTAATATTTTAGATTAATGTATAAGAACGTGAAAAATGAATAAAAATTTTCGAAATATAACAATAATTGCCCACGTTGATCATGGTAAGACTACTTTAATTGACGCATTAATGAAACAGAGTGGTTCATTTAGGGATAATGAAGTTATTGAGGAAAGGTTAATGGACTCTGGAGAGCTTGAAAAAGAAAGAGGAATTACGATTTTAGCAAAACCAGCTTCTATAAACTGGAAAGATTCTAGAATAAACATCATCGATACTCCTGGACACAGAGATTTTGCAGCTGAGGTTGAAAGAGTTTTAAGTATGGCAGATGGAGCTTTGTTGCTTATAGACTCGGCTGAGGGAGTAATGCCTCAAACAAAATTTGTTTTATCAAAAGCTCTCAAACAAGGTCTAAGGCCTATTGTTATAATTAATAAATTAGATAAAGCTGATCAAAGAGCTGAGGAAGTGTTAAATGAAACATTTGACCTTTTTGTAAGTTTGGATGCTAACGAAGAACAACTTGATTTTCCAGTTCTTTATGCAAGTGGTAGATCTGGCTGGGCTTGTAAGGAAATTAACGAACCAAAAAAAGATCTGAGCCCATTGCTTGATTTAATTATAGATCATATAAAACCAATACAACCAGATACAACGAAACCTTTTGCTATGCTCTCAACACTGTTATATGCAGACAGCTTTTTAGGTAGAAGCTTAGTAGGAAAAATATCTCAAGGTACTGCGAGAGCTAATCAAAGGATTAAGGCAATTAATCTTAAAGGTGAGATAGTTGATGAAGGTAGATTAACGAAAATTTTTAGATATGAAGGAACAAAAAAAGTGCCAATAGAAGTTGGGTTAGCTGGTGATATAGTTGTAATTGCTGGATTAGAAAAAGCAAACGTTGCTGATACCATCTGTGATTTAGAACTTAATGAACCAATAAAAGCCACTCCAATTGATCCTCCTACTATGTCTATCACAATTACAGTAAATAGTTCTCCACTCGCAGGGACTGAGGGAAAGAAACTAACAAGCACCCAGATAAGAGAGAGACTATTAATTGAAGCACAAAATAATGTTGGAATATCATTCTCGGAAAATGAAAAAAAAGATGCTTTTGAAATAAGTGGACGAGGTGAATTAATGCTTGAAATTTTATTGACTCAAATGAGACGTGAGGGTTTCGAAATGACAGTAAGCCCACCAAAAGTACTATTCAAGAAAAATGAAGATGGAAAACAATTAGAACCAATAGAAGAAATAACTGTTGATATAGATGATGAATATTCTTCAAAGATAATAGATTCTATGAATAAAAGAAAAGGTAAATTGATAGAATTAAAAGACACTGGTAAAGAAAAAAAAAGATTAATATTTCAAGCGCCAACCAGATGTTTGATGGGTTACACCAGTAGATTTTTAACATTAACAAAAGGTAATGGGGTTATTAATAAAATATTTCATAGTTATGGGGATTATGAAGGAGAGATCGAAGGAAGAAGAAATGGAGCACTAATTGCAATGGAACAAGGTAAAGCAGTAGCATTTGCTATTTTTAATCTACAGGCAAGAGGAGAAATGTTCATTACTCATAATGACCCTGTTTATGCTGGAATGATAGTTGGTTTAACACCAAAACCAGGGGATATGATTATAAATGTTATGAAAGGAAAAAAGTTAACAAATATGAGAACTCAAGGGACTGACGAAAATGTAGTACTTACACCTATTAGAAAGATGTCTATAGCAGAACAACTAAGCATGCTTAATTCAGACGAGGCTTTAGAAATAACACCCAAATCATGTAGATTAAGGAAAGCAATTTTAGATCCACATCAAAGAAAAAAAATTGAAAAAGCCACCTCAATAAATTAATTAAATAATTTTCCAGTAATATATAAACCCAAGGCAACAGCAGGGCCAATACCAAAAGCAAATAAGAGTGTCCCTATTCCAACAGTACCTCCTAGATACCATCCTATACTGACAACACTAATTTCTAAAAACGCTCTAACTACTGCTATTGGAAAATTAGTTTGTTTTTGAAGACCTACCATAAGTCCATCTCTTGGACCTGGTCCTAAATTTGCAATTAAATAAATTCCACCACCTAGACCAACAGTAAGTACAGCTATAAAAGCTAAAATTAATTGACCTATAAAACTTTCAGGAGTTGGTACAAATTTTATACAAACATCGATCATAATCGAAATAATGATTGCATTAAGTATTGTTCCTATCCCAGGTTTTTGTCTTAAGGGTATCCATAGAAATAATACTGCAATACTTACTAGTAATGTAATTGTTCCAATAGACAAATTAACATTTAAAGAAATACCTTGAGCCAAGACACTCCAAGGTGATGCCCCAGAATTTGATACAATCAATAACCCCTCTCCTAAACCAAACAAAGTCAAACCTAATATTAGGAAAAATAAACTTGAGGGTTTTGGTTTTAAATTTAAAGGATTATCTGAGCTCCAGGAAACTTTAGGGACATTTTTAATAGACAAAAACATTTATTAACTAATTATACTCTTTGATACAAAATAAAAGTCTATTATTGTATAATTTGATGAAAATTTTATTAGCCTTTATCATTTTATTTATAAACGTTGACAATGTTTTTGCTCATTCTTCTCACATTAAAAGTTTATCAAAAATAGAAATGGAAGTCATAAGAAATGATAAAGTAATCGGTTTTAGCAACTATTATTTTGAGCACAAAAAAGATCTAATGATTGTTAAAAATGAAACAAATTTTTTAGTAGAAATGGCAGGTATAAAAATTTTCTCTATCAAAGGAAATTCAGAAGAAGTATATAAAAATGAACAATTAATTTCTTTTAAATCTTCTACTTTACAAAATAAAAAAAGGAAATTTGTAAAACTGATTTTTGATGAAAATAAAAACTTATTTATTATTAATGGCTCATCTTTTAAAGGTGAAACAGGACTAGATAACGTTATTGGAAATTGGTGGAATTCTAAAATATTACAATCTGAATCTCAAATAAGTCCTTTATCAGGTAGTGTTAAGGAACAAATAGTTAAGCTGGTGGGTAAAGATGAAATGATTTTAAATGGAAAAAAATACAAATTATTTAAATTTAATTTAAAATCATCTAATGAAGAACTGCCCAAAGATAAAAAATTAGACTTTAACATATGGTTAGAACCTAACGAAGGTATAATTTTTAAAGTTCAATATAATCGACTTGGGAATTGGGAATATAAAATTAAAAATTTTTATTAGTTATTTTCCTGCAACAGTCATGCCTTCAATTAATGTTGTTGGTGAATTAGTTGCATATTTGTACTCTAGATCATCAGCTAATGTTAAATTCTTAAAAATATCTTTAAAATTTCCTGCAATTGTTATTTCACTTACTGGATAAATAAATTCACCATTTTCAATTATAAAACCTGTTGCCCCTACAGAATAATCACCTGTAACTAAATTTGAACCATGACCAATAGTTTCTGTAACGTAAAGTAGTTTTGGATGTACCTTTATTAAATCATCAAAACTAATAGACCCGTTTTGAAAAAATAAATTAGTAGTTCCGCCTGCTCTTCCATTAGATTTTAAGTTAAGTTTTTTGCTATAATAAGTATCAAGTAGATAATTTTTTAAAATACCATTTTCTACAATTTTAATTTCACTTGATTTTACACCCTCGCTATCAAATGGTCTTGAGGCTAAACCTTTTAAAATATTAGGTTTATCAATTATATTAATATTTTTTCTAAAAATCTCTGTATCAATTGCTCCTTTTAAAAATGATGTATTTCTTGCAATCGAGGAGCCACTGATTGCAGATGAAAGTACACTTAAAATCCCCCTCGAAATTCTCTTATCAAACACCACAGGTATTTTTTCACTACTTATTTTTTTTGAGTTTAACTTTTTTATTGCATTGTTTGATGCAACTTTTCCAATTTTATCTGCTTTAGTTATATCTTCTAAAAATCTTTGGTTAGTAAACTCGTAATCTCTTTCCATGCTACCATTAGATTTAGCTACAGCTACACAAGAGGCAGAAAAAGATGAGCTTTTATAACCACTTAAAAAACCTTTTGAATTTGCAAGAGTAAAAATCGATTTATTTTCAGAAAATGATGACTCTGAATTTTCAATTTTTTCATCCATGAAAACATTTTCCTCAACTTCAGCCAAAAAATCGATTTTTTTCTCATTTGATATATGATTTTTGTCATATAAATTTAATTCTGAAATTTTTTTTGCCAGTAATTCTTGCTCGGGAAGCATATTGCACTCATCTTCTGGACTATTCTTTGCAGTCTCTACACATCTATTTATTAAAATATCTAAATTATTATTTTCTATGTTTGAAGAACTAATAGTTGATTTTCTTTTATTTATATAAGTGGTTAAATTTAAAATAAGAGTATCAGATCTCTCTGACTCATCTAATTTTTTATTTCTAAAGTTTACTGTTTCTGAAACACTATTCCCAACTGAAACTTGGACATCTGTTGCGCCATTTTTTTTTGCAAAATCAATACAGTATGAAGCTTTATCATCTAAAAAACTCTGATCTTTAATCATTTGTTATATTTGAGTTCCACCCACTGTCATTTTATTAATCAATATCGATGGTTGAGCTACACCAACAGGTACTCCCTGACCTGCTTTGCCACAGGTTCCTATCCCTGGATCAAGCATCATATCATTGCCTACCATTGAAACTTCTTTTAATGCAGATGGACCGTCACCAATAAGTGTTGCACCTTTAATCGGAGATCCTATTTTGCCATTTATGATTTCATATGCTTCTGTACAATTGAAAACAAATTTCCCTGAAGTGATATCAACTTGACCACCACCAAAACTTACAGCAAATATTCCTTTATCTACAGATTTTATCATTTCCTCTTGTGTATGAGTTCCATTCAACATCATGGTATTTCTCATTCTAGGTAAAACTATATGCTTGTAACTTTCTCTTCTACCATTTCCAGTAGATTTAGTTTTCATCAATCTAGCATTCAATCTATCTTGCATAAAATTTTTTAATATTCCATTTTCAATCAATACTGTTTTTTCTGTAGGTGTACCCTCGTCGTCAATTGTTAAGCTTCCTCTTCTATTCTGTAAAGTTCCATCATCAACTATTGTAACTCCATTACTAGCAACTCTTTGATTCATAAGGTTATGAAATGCAGAAGTCTTTTTTCTATTAAAGTCACCTTCAAGCCCATGTCCAATAGCTTCATGGATTAATATTGCAGGCCAACCAGGTCCCAAAACAACTTTCATTTCTCCTGCTGGTGCTGGTTTACTATCTAAATTTACTGATGCAATTCTAAAAGCTTCGTCACAAACTTTTTTCCAATTTTCATTTTTTAAATAATTTTCATAAGATTGTCTTCCACCAATACCATAAACTCCAGTTTCTTTTTTTCCATTTTTCTCCAATACAACAGACACATTAAATCTTACTAAGGGTCTAATATCTGTCAGTATTTCCCCTCCTGCCCTTATAATTTCCACTGATTTATGTTCACCCAAAAAATTTGCAGTCACTTGTTTAACATTTGGGTTTTTAGATCTGGTATATTTATCTATTTCTTCTAAAATTTGTATTTTGGAGCTAAATGATTTTTCCTCAATTGGATTTTTATCCTCATAATATTTTGTATTACTTTTTGATATAGAATTGTTGTAAGTACCTTTTTTTGATTTTAAAGTAGATTTTAAATTTTCACTTGAATTTTTTAAAGAATTTTTTGAAATTTCATTGGAATGAGAGTATGCAATAACATCTCCTGTTACTGCTCTTAGTCCATATCCAATATCGGAATTATATGATGAGTTTTTGATTTTACTATCATCTAAAACTATATTTTCAGTTTTTGAGTTTTCTAAATATAGCTCACCATCATCACAATTTTTTAGTGTTTCAGAAACTACTTTTTCAGCATCATTTCTTGAGATATCTGATTTTATAAAAAAATCCGTCATAGGGTAAATGTAATAATGTATATAGAATAATCAACTGCTGTATTTAGCGCATATACTTTTTTATTTAATGTTTTATTTTACTGGAATAATGAAAGTTTTTTTTAATAATTCCTGCAGTATTTGTAGAGCTGAAATAAATCTTTACAAAAAAGAGCAAGTAGAAGGAATAGATTGGGTAGATATTACACGTAATAAGAAAGCTGAAGCAGAAACTAAAAAAAAAGATAAATCTTTACTAAGAAGATTGCATGTTAAAAAAGATGGAAAAATTTATGAAGGAGCTGAGGCCTTTTTATTAATTTGGAAAAAAATTCCAAAGTACCGTTTTTTATTTAAAATTCTTTCATTGCCAATTATTTTCAATTTATTTTCAATATTTTATGAAATAGCTGCTTTTTTTTTATATTTGAAAAATAAAAAACAACTTAAAAACTAGGTTAATATTACTAGTAATATTTGACTAGTAAAGGACATTAGAACTAGAAAAGACAAAAAAACAATTAAATACATTATTGTTATAGCTCTATTTTTTTTTCTCCTTATTAAAATATAATTCCTATCATCTAGCATTGAAATATCTCTCTTACCAATAACTGGATAATCATAACTCCATTTCCAAACTGATTTTGTAAGTCTTATGTCCAAGCTATTGTAGTAATTTATCCATGCAACTGACCATTTGAAAATAAAAAACAAAATTATAAGTATCAATGAGGTTGTTATCATTTCTTTATTAAATTATATTATAATTAATTATGTCAATTTTTGGAAGTTTAATTGGAGGAATGATAGGTTTTTCTTTGGGTGGACCTTTTGGAATGCTATTAGGGTCTTTGCTCGGAGGTAAGATTTCTAGATCACGAACAAATTATAGATTTAATTCCCAAGCTCAGGGTCAAAGAATATTTGCATTATCATTAATTGTTTTATCAGCAAAACTAAGTAAAGCAGATGGTCAAGTTAGTCGTGAGGAATTGATAGCTGTGAAAGATAAACTAAAAATTCCAGAAAATGAGATAGATCAAGTAGGTAAAATTTTTAATCAGGCAAAAAATGAAAGCACTGGGTATGAGCCTTATGCAAAACAAATTGCTCAATTTTACTCTGGTAACTTAAATGTTCTTGAAGAGGTAATAAATGTATTGTTCTACATTGCTGAGGCAGATGGGGAGGTAAGCCTAAAAGAACTAGAAATGATAAAAAATATATCAAAAATTTTCGGTTTAACTCATTCTCAGTTTGAAAGTATTAAAGAAAGTAGAAAAGGATCCGATAAACTTAATCCTTATGTAGTTTTAGAAAGTAATCCAAATGATGATCTTTCAACTATTAGAAAAAAATATCTTAAATTGAGCAAAGAACATCATCCAGATTTATTAATTAGCAAAGGCGTTCCTCAAGAAGTAATAAATGAAAGCAAAAACAAGATGAGGGCGATAAACTCAGCTTGGACGCAAATCCAAAAGCTAAAAACTAATTAAAACTGTTCAGACTCTGTTGAGCCTTCCATGGCTGTTGTGGAGCTTTTTCCAGAACTAATAGTATTTGATACTGCATCGAAATAAGATGTTCCAACTTCTCTTTGATGTTTAACACTTGTATATCCATCTTTTTCTCTTGCAAACTCATTTTGTTGGATTTTAGAATATGCGGCCATTCCTTCTTTTTTATATTTTTCAGCTAATTCAAAAATTGCAATATTTTGAGTATGAAAACCAGCAAGGGTGATAAATTGAAACTTATAACCCATTTCTCCAATCTTAATTTGAAAAGAAGCTATCTCTTCATCTGACAAATGTTTTTTCCAATTAAATGATGGTGAACAATTATATGCTAGTAGTTTTCCAGGAAATTTTGCATGAATTGCATCTGCAAACTTTTTAGCTTCTTCTAAATTTGGAGTAGCTGTCTCACACCATATTAGGTCTGCATAGGGTGCGTATGCTAAACCTCTAGAGATAGCTTGATCAATCCCATCTTTTACATAAAAGAAACCTTCGGGAGATCTCTCACCAGTTAAAAAAGGTTTGTCGTTTTCGTCAAAATCATTAGTTATTAATTTTGCAGCATTGGCGTCTGTTCTTGCTAATATAATTAATGGAACATCTGCTATATCTGATGCTAATCTAGCAGATTTCAGATTTTTAATCATTGTGCCAGTAGGAACTAAAACTTTGCCTCCCATATGACCACATTTCTTTTCACTTGCTAATTGATCTTCAAAATGTACTCCTGCTGCTCCTGCTCTAATAAATTTTTTTGTAAGTTCGAATACATTTAATGGTCCACCGAATCCAGCTTCGCCGTCAGCAATTATAGGTAACATATAATCAGTTTTATTTTCTTTCTTCATGTCACCATCAGATAATTCCATGTGTTGAATTTGATCAGCTCTAATTAAAGAATTGTTCATTGCCTCTACTAGTTTTGGAGCACTATCATAAGGATATAATGATTGATCAGGATACATTTCACCGGCACTATTGGCATCTGCAGCTACCTGCCATCCACTTAAATAAATAGCTTTTAAACCTGCTTTAGCATGCTGAACAGCCTGATTGCCTGAAAGGGAACCCAGCGTATTTACATATGACTCTGTATTCAGCAAATTCCAAAGTTTTTCTGATTGTTGTTTACTAATTGAATATTCAATTTTTAATGAACCCTTAAGTCTTTCTACTTCTTTTTGAGTATAATCTCTTTTAATACCTGCAAATCTTTTTAGATCATAACTTATTTTTTGTTCAGAGCTCATTTTTTGAATTTTTATTAGTTTAGGGATAAATTATTCTTTATCACTAAACTCTTGAGTGAATTCATTCATACCGCTTGATCCCCAATCACAATGGTCATCTCTTAGGTAAATACCTCTAGATTTATGCTCATTATGATCATGAATATCAGTAGTATTAGAGTGTTTTTCAGTGTTAATTTTGTTTTTATCCATAAAAAGTTTATAATTTACAATATTTACAAAATCCACAAAAAAGTTAAAAAAGCTTGTAAATTAAAGAAATTTTATGTAAATTTTAATTTACAAAATTTACAAAATATAAAAATGAGTCAAATAGATTTAAAAATTGGTCCAAAACTTAAGGTTTTTAGAAGACAGCAGGGTTTTCAAGCCAATAAACTGGCTGAAAAGTTAAACATTTCTCCAAGTTATCTAACTTTAATTGAGGGTGGAAAAAGAAGAATTGATGCCGACTTACTACTTAAGATCTGCCAAGAACTCAAAATAGAGGTATCAGATCTAACCAATAAATCTGACTACAACTTAGTGAATAACATATCTGAATTACTAGATGATAAATTATTTGAAGATTTGGATATTCTCGGGCCTGAAGTTCAAGATTTAGTAAGTACTAATCCTAAAATTGCTAAAGCATTAATAAAACTTGGAGATAATTATAAAAAAAAAGATCACGAACTTGTTAACAAAATAGAAAAACTCTCTGGAAAGATTGTAGACAATAGAAAAAACTCTTTTCCAGGAGAGGTGATTTCTGATTTTTTACAAGAGAATAAAAATTATTTCCCTGAATTAGAAAATTTTGCAAATAATATTTTTGATAAAGTAAAACAAAATAATAGAACTAGATATGTAGCTCTTTGTGGATTTATGAAATCAGAATATGGAATAACTGTCATAGATATTATTCCTGAGGAAGGTAAACCATTTTCTAAAATTTTTAATAAAAACAAAAAGGAATTACTATTGTCAGATTATTTATCCCTAGAAACTAAAAAATTACATGCTGCGGCTCAAATCGCGCAAGAAGGTGCTTTGGATATAATTAACAAGTATTTAAAATCATTTAATTTTCCCTCTGAAGAATCTAAAAAATTAACAAGAGTTGCTTTATTAAATTATTGTGGAGCAGCAATTTTAATGCCTTATAAGTTATTTCATAAGGAGTGCAAGGAACTTAAATACGACTTAGAACTTTTACAAAATACTTTTGCGACATCATTTGAACAAGTGGCACATAGAGTTACTTGTCTTCAAGATCCTAAACTTCCAGGTATTCCATTTCATTTTTTAAGAGTTGATGTAGCTGGAAATATATCAAAAAGATTTTCTTTATCTGGTATTGAAATACCAAGATATGGTGGTGCTTGTCCTAGATGGAATGTATATTCTGCTTTTTCAAGACCAGGAGTAATTCAAGCAGCAGTTAGTAAAATGACCAATGGTGAAAAATATGTTTGTATTGCAAGGACAGTTGAAAAAGGTGTCGGAAGACATGGACAAAAAAAAAGTATGCTTTCTATAGGTCTTGGTTGTGAAGCAAAGTATGCTAAAGAATTTGTGTACACAGAAAATATAGATATTGCTGATAAAAAAACAGAAATACCAATAGGTGTGTCTTGTAGAACTTGTGATAGATTAGATTGTTCTCAAAGAGCCTTTCCTCCATTACATAAAAAATTTGATGTTGATATAAATAACAGAGGTGTATCTGTATATGTTAATGACTAGATATTAGTTATCTTTTTTATTTTTTGATCTCTCTCTTGATAATAATTGAGTAAGAGAGTCTACCATAACGTCAGAGGCTTTAAATATTTCGCTGGGTTTATATTCATAAGAGTTATTTTTTTCTGGGTTTGTTTTATCTTCAATAATTATACCTTTGTCTGGAGAATTATCTTTTATATAAATAAGTATTAACCATTCATCATCTTGCGACTCGTCCCATTTAATAAAAATTTCTCCAGTCTCAAATCTCCTATCTATACATCTAAAAATCGACATTTGTCTTGTTAGGTATCTTTTATTAAGTTGAAAAACTAAACTGTTGGCACTTCTATAAAAACTTTCTAGAGCATTTTCAATTTTCTGCCTTTCAAAATTATAGTCTTTTTCTTTTTGGAGTAATGTAAATCTGTCATCTCCCTCTACTACCTCAACACCTAGAGCTTCAACCCTTTCTCTAATTTTTTGGTCTCTTATTAACTGATATTTTTGTTTTAACTTATCAATTCTTTCTTGAAGGCCAGCATAATCTTCTCTTTGTTCTTTTAAAGAAATTTTCTCTAATTTCTCTAATTCCTTAATTTCTCTAACTCTAAATTTTTCTATTTGTTGTTCTAATTTAATTTCTTGTAAAAATCTTTTTTGTCTTTCGGCTTGTTCCTT
>CACFZX010000021.1:0-13894 GCA_902570905.1 uncultured Pelagibacteraceae bacterium | reverse complement strand
ATACAAAGGTAATATGGCTGATACACCAGCTAAAGCTGCTGCAGGTGCTGAATATATATTCACATGCGTTGGAAACGATAATGACTTAAGAGAAGTTACTTTTGGGGATAGTGGAATTTTTAAAACAATTAAAAAAGATTCTGTTTATATAGATAACACTACAGCTTCAGCAACTATAGCAAGAGAGATTTATGATTATGCAAAAAAAAATGGTTTTGGCGCATTAGACGCTCCAGTATCAGGAGGTCAAGCAGGTGCAGAAAATGGAGCACTCACTGTAATGGTTGGTGGAGATCAGGCAGACTTTGATAAAGCCAAAGATAAAATTAATTGTTATAGCAAAAAAATGAAATTACTAGGTCCAACAGGTAGTGGCCAGTTAGCAAAAATGGTCAATCAAATTTGTATTGGTGGACTAGTTCAAGCTTTATCTGAAGGGATTAATTTTGGAATTAAAGCAGGGTTAAAGATGGAAGATGTAATTGAGGTTATTTCTAAAGGTGCTGCTCAATCATGGCAAATGGAAAATAGATATAAAACGATGATTGATGATAAATTTGAATTTGGATTTGCAGTTGATTGGATGAGAAAAGATTTAAAAATTGCAATGGATGAAGCTAAAAATAATGGTTCATTGTTACCTATAACTGAACTTGTAGATAAATATTATGGAGAGGTTCAAGAAATGGGTGGTAACCGTTGGGATACATCAAGTTTAATAAGAAGATTTAGAAAGTAATATTGTATGCAACCAGCATACTACGATAATTTAGAAGAAATTCAAAATAAGTACTGGTCTATGCTTGATGATGCTGTGACCAACAGAGGATCACAATTTCGAATTCCTGTATTTATTTGTACTCATCAAGATGAAGTTGATGGGAGAATTGTTGTTTTACGCAAATCAGATAGAGAAAATAGTTTATTACAATTCCATACTGATCTTAGATCACCCAAAGTTCAAATTATAAAAAAAAATAACAAAGCTTCTTTACTTTTCTATGATAGAGAAGAAAAAATCCAACTGAGGGTTAAAGTTGAATGTGAAATAAATAATCAAAATTCTATTACAGAGGAATCTTGGAAAAAAACTCAACATATAAGTAGACGTTGCTATTTAACAGATAGTCCTCCTGGAACTTCATCAGAAAATCCTACATCTGGAATGATATCTAAACTAGAGGATTTTGACTATACAATGGAACAAAGTGAAGAAGGATATAAAAATTTTACTGTTATTAAATGTAAAATTAAATCTATTGAATGGTTATATCTTGCAGCTAAAGGACATCGAAGAGCTAAGTTTGATTTAGAAAATGCAAAGGATGAATGGTTAGTTCCTTAAATTCCTTTCACAATAATATTGCTACCTTCTGCATTGTTAAGACGTATATCTTTAATAGGTTTATACTCATCTGAATGGTACCACTCTAAAGCTTTTTCATAAGATGGGAATTTTATAACAACTATTCTTGGAAAATTGTCTTCACCTTCAACAACTTGGTATTCACCATTTCTAACGATGTATTCACCTCCATATTTTTTTACTACTTCTGTAACTTTAGATACATACTCTTTATAATTCTCAGGATTAGTGACTTTCAATTGAGCAATGACATAGCCTGATGACATAAATTTACCTATTAAAAAATTGATTTAGAGTATTTTTTCCAGTTATCTTGATAATGTTTGGTATTTTCAGTAATAGCTTTTTTTTCTTCTTCAGTAACTTCTCTTACAACTTTTCCTGGGGAACCAATCACTAAAGAGTTATCTGGAATTTCTTTATTTTCAGTAATTAATGCTTTTGCACCTATTATACAATTTTTTCCAATCTTTGCGTTATTTAGAATGACAGCACCTATTCCAATTAAACTATTGTCCCCTATCGTACACCCGTGAAGCATTACCATATGGCCTATGGTTACATTCTTACCAACCTTCAAGGGGTAACCTGGGTCAGTATGTAAAACACTGCCATCTTGAACATTTGATCCTTCGCCAATATGAATATTTTCTACATCTCCTCTTAAAGTTGCATTAAACCAAATACTTGTGTTTTTTTCCAATGTTACATCTCCTATTACGACAGCATTAGGTGCTACCCAATTATCGCCAGAATTATTTGGTTTTTTATCTTTTAAATCGTAGAACATAATTTATAAACAATTTAACATGACACTTACAAAAACACCAATATGTGATTTCGGTAAAAAAGCAGATTCTTTTAAGCTTTTATCTACAGATAATAAACAAATTGAACTAAATAATATTAAAGGAGAAAGAGGAACTTTAATAATGTTTATTTGCAACCATTGTCCTTATGTAAAAGCGGTAATCAAAGATATCGTAGATGATTGTAGAGAATTAGAAAAAATTGGAATTAAATCAGTAGCTATTTGTTCAAATGATGTAAAAAATTATCCAGAAGACTCATTTGATAATATGATCAAGTTTTCAAAAAATAATAATTTTCACTTTCCTTATTTGATTGACGAAACCCAAAATGTTGCAAAAACTTATGATGCTGTATGCACTCCAGATTTCTTTGGATACAATGGCAAATTAGAATTGCAGTACAGGGGAAGAATAAGAGAGCTTAAAGATTTAAAACCAATTAGAGACGGTGAAAGTGATCTATTTACTGCAATGAAGCAAATTTCAGAAACCGGTAACGGACCGAAAGATCAAATTCCAAGTATGGGCTGTAATATAAAGTGGTTTAATAGTTAATGTATTTGATTGTTACAAGATCTTTTCCACCAGAAATTGGGGGAATGCAAAATTTAATGTGGGGGTTAACTTACTCTCTTGCTAAATATGATTTGGTAAAAGTCTTTGCTGACCATCATGATAACTATAAAGAACATGATAAAAATGTTTCATTTTCTATTGATAGAGTTGGAGGAATTAAATTACTAAGAAAACATAGAAAAGCATATCTAATTAATGAATTTATAAAAAATAACAAAAATATTAAATGTGTAATAGCAGATCATTGGAAAAGTATTGAATTAATTAAAACTTCAAAAAAAAAGATTTGTTTAATCCACTCAAAAGAAATTAATTTTAAGAAAGGTTCTTTTTCAAATAGAAGAATAATAAAAGCCTTTAAAAATATAGATCAAATCGTAGCTAATTCTCAATTTACAAAAAACCTTGCTATTGAAAAAGGTTTAGATGAAAATAAAATTGTAGTTATAAATCCAGGAGTATTTCCAACTAAAGAATTCGATAAATTAACAGTAAAAGAAGCAGAAAAAATATTAAAGGATAAAAGTCCAAAATTAATTACTGTTTCAAGATTTGATAAAAGAAAAAATCATGAAAAAATCATAATGGCTTTAAGAAACTTAAAGCAAATCTATCCAAAAATTACATATACCTGTATTGGCTACGGTGATGAGGAAGAAAACATTAAAAGCCTTGTGAAAGAACTTAAGCTAGATGAACAAGTAACTTTTTTAAAAAATATACCACAAGATCTTAAAAATGCTCTTGTATATAAATCTAACGTATTTGTTATGCCATCAATAATTCACAAAACTTCTGTCGAAGGATTTGGTATTGCATATGTTGAAGCAGCTCAACTTGGAGTACCATCAATTGGTGGAAAAGATGGTGGAGCGTCCGATGCTATAAAACATAATGAAACAGGAATCATTTGCGATGGAAACAGCTTAGAGGATATTTATTCTAGTATTGATTTAATAATAAAAAATAATTCATATTTAGAAATGGGTAAAAAAGCTAAAGAATATTCGTCTAAATTTAATTGGGGCAATATAGTTAAAGAATATTTAAGAATTTTATAGTATAATTAATAATATGATTGATAAATTTAATGGAATTTTTTATTTAATAGTTTTTCTAGCACATTTCATTGGGATTGCTACTTATTGCTTTCAAACAATAGTCGGAACTAAAAATTTTATGGATAAATTTGGTATTGATTATAGTGCAGCGACTATAGTTAGATTTGTTGGAGCTTTGATGCTTGGTTGGGTTATTATGGCAATTTATATAATGTTTATAAGACCTAATGGAGTAGATGGAACTTGGGCATTTTTTAATCTAATTTTTATAATTCATTTCTGTGTTATGTTGACTAACTTTTACTCGATCAAAATTGACAAAACAGGTATGAATGAAAAAAATCAAAGTAACGAAGGAATTATAGCGCCCGCAGTTTTTTTAATTTTAATGGGAATTCTTTGTTACGGTTTATCAGATAAAATTTATATTATTTAAATCGATTTTTTCAAAAACTTTTTCAGCACTTAATTTATTTAAATCTGTAACTTGAATAGGTTTAAAATTTTCTCTTTCAATGCTAACTTTGTAAGCAGTGGTATGAGAGCCAAACAATGTAATACCTCTTGCTCCTAAATGTGCTGACATATGAGCTGGACCTGTATCATTAGCGATAACAAAGGAACTGTCTTTTATTAAAGAAGAAAGCTGAGAAATATTTAAAGCTTTATTGTTATCTAGAATACATAAAGCATTAATATCTTTTGCTTGACTAATTTCATCAGGTCCTGGAGCTATAATTATTTTTAATTGTTCATTATATTTATTTTTAATTTTATCTATTAATTCATTGTAATAAGGCCACTTTTTATGAGTAAGGTGAGGTGAACAAAATGGAAATAAAATAATATATTTTTCTAATTTATAATCTGATTTTATTTTTGAAATATCATCACAGCTCCAGGAAAAATCTGGAGACATTGTATAATTAGCATTTATATTTGAAGTTTCTAACTGATGTTTAAATCTTTCTAATACTGATATTTTATCAAATTCCTCTTTTGTTTTATCATTTGGAAGTGTTGTTTCTGATGATGACCATATATTCAAGTTTGAACTTGGGAATAATATTCTTTTATAAAAGCTTGTTCTTGATGAATTTTGTAAATCATAGACTTTGGAAATTTTTAGTTTTTTTATTCTTCTCATTAAAGAATAAAGGTAAATTAAGTTAAATCTGGATAACCTTTTATCTAATATTACATCTGTTAAATAGGGATTTTTTTTAAAAAGTTCAAAGTATGGCTTAGTTGTTAATAAGTATATTTGATCATTATTGTGGTTTTCATATATATCTTGAATTGCACCACAAGCTTGGGCTATATCTCCTAAAGATCCGTGTTTTATGATTAAAATATTAGACATATTTTTAACAACTTAACATACTATAAAACTTTATGAATAAAATTCTAGTAGAAGTGTCAGTTGGTGAGCTTTTAGATAAAATTTCAATTTTAGAAATCAAACAAGAAAAAATTAAAGATTCTGAAAATCTTAAATTTATCAATGATGAATATAATGTTTTGAAAGCTGAATTAGACAAAAATATTAAGAATGATGACAGTTTATCAAATCTTTTTAAATCACTTAAAGAAATTAATGCTAAACTTTGGGTTATAGAGGATGACAAAAGGATGTGTGAAAAAAACAAAGACTTTGGCGAAAAGTTTATTAAGCTTTCTAGAGATGTACACTTTTTGAACGATAAAAGAGCAAAAATTAAACTAGATATAAATAACCATACAGGTTCAAAAATAAAAGAGATTAAAGAATATACCAACTATTGATATCTATATTTCTTTTCTAGATATTTAATTAAATTGTGAATAAGAAAAGTAATAAATAAATAAATACTTCCAGCTACAATAAATACTTCTATTGGTCTAAATGTTGTAGAAATTATAAATTTTGCAACACCTGTTATATCCATAAGTGTTACTGTGCTTGCAAGAGATGTTCCTTTAAGCATTAATATTATTTCATTACCGTATGCTGGTAATGATTGTTTTATTGCAATTGGAATTTGAATTTTTGTAAAAATAAACATTTTATTTAATCCTAAACTTCTACCTGCTTCAACTATGCCTGGTTTTATCGTTTCAAATGCTGATCTTAATATTTCTGAAGTATACGCTCCAGTGTTTAAAGAAAATGCAATGATCGCACACCAATAAGGTTCTTTTAAAATCACCCATAAAAAAGTTGTTCTTAAATATTCAATTTGTCCAAGGCCAAAATAAATAATAAATATCTGAACCAAAAGTGGTGTTCCTCTGAAGACATATGAATAACCATATGCAAAACCCCTAATCAATTTGCTTTTATTTAATCTTAAAATTGCAAAAAACAAACCTAACAATAAACCAAAAAATAATGATGCAGATAAAAGTTTTAAAGTTATCAAAGTTGCGCTGAGTAATTTTGGAAAACTTGTGATTATTAATTCTAAATCCATTAATATCCTCTGCTGTAATTTTGTTCTAATTTATTAATAAATTTCATGCTTAAATAAGTAAGTAATAAATATAAAAGTGCTGCAAATGAATAAAAGAACAGCGGATCTCTAGTAGATCCTGCTGCAATATAAGATTGTCTCATAATTTCTACTAATCCAGTTACAGATATCAGAGATGTATCTTTTAAAGTTATTTGCCATACATTACTCAAATTTGGTATGGCCAACCTTAACATCTGAGGCATTATAACTTTTAAAAAATAAATATATTTTTTTAAACCTAAAACGCGACAAGCTTCAAACTGACCTTTATCTATAGATTGAATAGCTCCTCTAAATACTTCAGTAGAATAAGCTCCAGAAATGATTCCAATTGAAATTGCACCAGTTAAAAAAGCATTTATTTCAATATAATCGTAATAACCAAATATCTGAGCAACATACATTATTGCTCCACTTCCTCCAAAAAAGAAAAGGTAAATAACTAAAAGCTCTGGAACACCTCTAACAACTGTAGTGTATGAATTAGCAATTAAGTTTAATATTTTATATTTTGAGAGTTTTAATGGAGTAAATATTAATGCGAATAAAAAACCAATTAACATTGCCGTAATTGCAACAGCAATTGTCATGAGTGTAGCTACAAAAAGCTCATCACCCCAACCTTTGTCTCCAAATGATATTAGTTCCATAATAAAAGGCGGTTGTAATTAACCGCCTTTTAAAAATTAAATTTACATTGATGCGTCAAAGCCAAACCACTTAGTTGCAAGTTCGCTAATTTTTCCTGTGCTTCTTGCTTTATCAATAGCTTTATTGAAATCTTTAAGTAGTTGCGCGTCTCTTTTTCCAAGAGCTGAATCTGAACCAAATTGTGCATCTTGTCTTAAGCCAACACCTACTCCATTTCCAAAGTGTCCACCTGAGAAAGTTGGTCCAACTAATACAACATCTTTTCCAGATTTATCTGCATAATCAGTAAATGCTACTGCTGCTGCTAATGCTGCATCACATCTTCCTGCTGCTAAATCTAAGTTTACTTCATCTTGAGTTTTGTAAGTTCTAACATTAACTGAGCCTACATCTCCAGATTCTAAAAAGTTTTGGTGAATTGTTCCAGTTTGAGTACAAACAGTTTTGCCAGCTAAAGCTCCTGTTAGAGTTTTAAGAGCTGACTTAACATCTTTGCCACCTAAAGATAAATTTATACCTTCTGGAGTGTCCATTCCCTCAAGATCAGAACCTTTCATCACCGCTAAAGAAGCAACTTCATCAGCATATCCTTGAGAAAAAGTTATTACTTTTTTTCTTTCATCTGTAATAGACATACCTGCCATAATAGCATCGTATTTTCTCATTCTTAAAGCTGGAATCATTCCATCCCAATCTTGTTCAACAATTTTGCAATCTCTTTCCATGTAAATACATAGCCAGTTTGCAAGTTCAACTTCAAATCCTACAAGCTTTCCATCTTCTGATTTAGAATTCCATGGAGGGTAAGCACCTTCGGTTGCAATTCTAATAGTGTCTGCAGATAGGGTTGAAGTAAAAAGAATTAAAGAAGCAAAAACGCTTAATATAATTTTTTTAAATTTCATTATTTTCCCCCGTATTAATATTAATATAATTATATTATTCCATAATTTTTAGGATTTAAAAAGATAAAATTAATGATTTATTGATGAATAAAAATTCCAAGAACTGTCAAAACTTGGAATATAAACTCTATCTAAGGTAGCATTGCCAAAATTTTTATTAAATACTTTAAGCCAATTTTCTACTTGTTTGGGTTTTTTATCTTGGCTCCCCACTTGAGCAGTTATAACTCCATTAGGTTTAAGAATTCTAACCAAAGAATTCATATTTTTGGCTGCAAGATCAATACAAAATTGATCGTCATTTAAATCAATAAATATTTTATCGTAACTATCATCCTCAACTTTTTTTATACTTTCAAATGCGTCTCCCCACACACATTTTACAGAATTTTTTTCAGTTGCATTTTTGCCTATAGAGCCAATATGTTTTTTACAAACTTCAACTACTTCGGGGTCTAATTCATACCAATCAATAAATCCAAAACCTTTTGAAATACATTCTCTAGCAACACCACCATCACCACCTCCGATAATTGCAGCGCTATCTTTACTATTGTTTAATTTAAGTGCAGAATTTACAAAAGTTCCACTGTAAATATGTTCATCTTTTTCAGCAACCTGTAAATCATTATCTATAAATAAAGATTTTCCATATTCAACAAGATCAAGAATTTCAATTCGTTGTCCTACTTTTGATGTAAAATCTTCCAAAACTTCTTTTACCAAATATTTTTTTTGCAAACCCTTGGTGCTTGTAATGTCATGATAATGGGAGATTGTATCTCTACTAATATCTTTTTTAATTATTCTATTATGATCAATTTCACTTTTAATAACATCTAAAGCTATAGCTGGAGAAACAGTTCCACAAGTGTAAAAATCAAAACTTATAATTCCTTTTTCTGGATAAGTATGGAAACTAATATGGCTTTCAGCCAATAATGCCACTAAAGTAAAACCTTGGGGTTCAAATTTATACTTAGCTATATTTAGAACAGTTACTTTTGCTTTTTTTGCAATTTTGTGAACTAAAGATTCATAAAAAGAAGGTTCATATTCTTTTTTAGTGCCAATTATATCTAAGGTAACATGCTCTCCTACTTTTTTTACCATTATTGTTCCCCGATTCTTGTTAATGATAGCTAAACAAATTTTTTTGCTTCTTTCAAATAAAAAACTACTGTAAAACTTTACCAGAAAGAAGATAATTTTGAAAAATAATTGGTCAAATACAGAAGCTAAGAAATATATAAAAAAATATAAAGCTCTTGGGCATTCTAAGGATATGGCTCTACGAGTTTACACTACAAGACTATTAGGAAGAAATAGCGAACTCGTTTTGCACGGTGGTGGAAATACCTCGGTTAAAACCTCAGTTAAAGATATAGATGGAAAAAACTATGATGTTTTATGCGTCAAGGGCAGTGGATGGGATATGGCTGAAATTGAGCCAGAGGGACTGCCAGCAGTAAAATTACAACCTCTGCTATCATTAAAAAACAAAAAATATCTAAGTGATGAAGATATGGTTGCATATCAAAAAAGAAATTTAATTAATATAAAATCACCTAATCCATCAGTAGAAACTTTTCTGCACGCTTTCTTACCTTTTAAGTTTGTTGATCACACACATTCTGATGCAATCATGAATGTTACAAATAGATCAAATGGAAAAGATTTGTGCAAAAAAATTTTTGGACCAAAAGTTAGTATTGTTCCCTATGTTATGCCAGGATTTGGTCTGGCTCAAAAAATTAATGAGGTTTATTCAAAAAATCCAAAAATAAATTGTTTAATACTTTTAAATCATGGAATTTTCACTTTTGATAACGATGCAAAGAAATCTTATGATTTAATGATAAAATATGTATCAATCGCTGAGAGAACTGTAAAAAAAATCAGAAGAAAAAAAATAAAACAAATAAAAAAATATGAGACTAAATTTAAACCTCACGAAATTGCACCAATTTTAAGAGGCTTATTGTCTGAAAATAAGAATCAAAAATTTATTCTTAACTATAGATCTAATAAAACTTTAAATTATTTTATAAATGGTAAAGAAGTTAAAAGATATTCATCAATTGGGACTGCAACACCTGATCATGTCATCAGGGTAAAGCCTTTTCCTTTGGTTATCACACCAAAAAGAAATTCAAGTATTGACGACTTTAAAAAATTAGCAGAGAAAAGTTTTAAGGATTATAGAAAAAAATATGTAAAATATTTTAATAATAATAAAAAAAAAGCAAAGGGTAAAAAAACTATGCTTGATACCTCCCCAAGAGTAATTTTAGTTCAAAATGTTGGGTTATTTAGTGTTGGAGATAACTTGAATGCTTCTAAAATTGCAGGAGATTTGACCGAAACTAATGCAAGAGTAATTTCTTCTGTGGAAGAAACTACAAAATATAAATTTATACCTGAAAAAGATTTATTTGATGTTGAATATTGGTCACTAGAACAAGCTAAAATTAATAAATCAAAAAAAATTCTTCAAGGTAATGTTGTTGTAATTACAGGTGGTTTTGGAGCAATTGGATCAGCAACTTATAATCTTTTTAAAAGTTATGGAGCAGAAATAATTTTACTAGATTATAACGCCAAAAAAGTAGACGAAATGAAGTCAAAAATTAACGGTCTTTGTTTGCATTGCGATGTAAGAAATAAAAATAGTGTTAAAAAAGCATTTAAAGTAATTAGTGAAAAATATGGTGGTATCGACATATTAATTTCAAATGCTGGAACGGCAGTTGGTGGTGAAATAGCTGAAGTCGATGATAAAATATTAAGAAACAGTTTTGAAGATAATTTTTTTTCACACCAAAATTGTGCATCTGAAACTATAAGAATTATGAAAAAACAAAATACTCAAGGATGTTTGTTGTTTAATATTTCTAAGCAAGCTGTGAACCCAGGAAAAAATTTTGGTCCCTATGGACTTCCAAAAACTGCTTTATTAAATTTATGCAAACAATATGCGGTTGACTATGGTTCGATTGGAATAAGATCTAATGGAGTAAATGCTGATAGAATAAGAAGTGGCTTGCTAAATGACAGCATGATCAAATCAAGAGCAAAAGCTAGGAAGGTTTCTACAGGTAATTACATGAGAGGAAACTTGCTTTTAAATGAAGTAAAGGCAGAAGATGTTGCAAAAGCTTTCTTTCACTTAGCTGTTTCAAAAAAAACCACTGGTGCAGTTTTAACTGTAGATGGTGGAAATATTGCTGCTTCTCTAAGATAAAATTTATTTAAATAAATCCTTTAATCCTTTTTCTGATGCTTCACAAATTCCCTTTTCAGTGATTAAACCACTTATATATTTCGCTGGAGTTACATCAAAAGCTAAGTTCATAGCTTTACTTTTTTTTGGGTATATTTTTACTTTTTTTATATTCCCGTTTTCATCTAAACCTTCAATATGTGAAAGTTCCTCTGAATTTCTTTCTTCAATTGGAATATCTTTATAATTTTTAGTGTTCCAATCTATAGTTGAGCTTGGCAAAGCAACATAAAAAGGAATATTGTTATCATGAGCTGCTAGTGCTTTAAGATATGTTCCAACTTTATTGCATACATCACCGTTAGCTAAAGTTCTATCAGTTCCTACGATACACATATCTACATCACCTCTTTGCATTAAAATGCCGCCAGTATTATCTGCAATAATTGTATTCTTAATTCCCTCTTCATTTAGTTCATATGAAGTTAAATTTGCGCCTTGATTCCTTGGTCTTGTTTCATCTGCCCAAACATGAACTGGAATACCTTTTTTATGTGCATGATAAATTGGAGATGTCGCAGTACCCCAATCAATTGTTGCAAGCCAACCTGCGTTACAATGTGTTAAAATATTTACTGTATCTTTTTTTTTATTATAAATTTCCTCAATTACCTTTAGTCCATTGATGCCTATACTTTCACAAAATGAAATATCCTCTTTACAGATCAATTGTGCTTCATTTAATGCTATTTCTAAAATTTTATCACTATTTAAACCTGAGAGCTTATTCATCATTCTATCTACAGCCCACTTCAAATTTATTGCTGTTGGTCTAGAATTTATTAATTCACTTGCTGATGTTTTTAAAAAAGACTGATCCTTATTTTCAATGATTGCAAGAACCATCCCGTAAGCAGCTGTGGCCCCGATTAAAGGTGCGCCCCTCACCTCCATTTTTTTAATAGCATTTATTGAGTCTTTTACAGTTTTAAGATCTTTAATTACAAATTTGTGAGGAAGCTTAGTTTGATCAATAATTTTTACAGTATCATTTTCAAACCAAATTGTACGGTATTCTTTACCCTCTATTTTCATTTGATTCTCTCAAGACTTTCCTTTGGCCAAGTTTTTTCCCTATCATACATTTTATCATGACAAATTTCTTTGTTTGTAATTTGAATCCATGGGTCTTTATCTTTTACAAAAATATGTGCTTGAGGTTCAATTGAATTTTCTAAGGTTTGAGTTCTGACAGCAACTCTACCTTTCGATATATTATATTTACAGAATAAATACACACCACAAATAATACAGAAATAAGCATTAACACCTTTTCCACTACCTGTTGGTAATTCTATTGATGCAATATCTCCATTTACCTGAAAATCATTTTCAAGAACCATGGTATGAATAACAAATGAAGATCCAGTTGATTTTTTGCAGTCCTTGCAGTGACATGCTTGAGTAAATAAAGGTTTGTCAATAATTTTATATTTTACATTTCCACAACCACAAGTTCCATTCAAAATATTATTTTTGATCATTTATTTAAAACTCTTCCAGCTACAGTTTTAAGTTTATTTTTTGTTTTTTGAGTTCTTTTTTCTGGGGCTGTTATAATTGCAACATCTAAACAATTATTTGTAGGATCTTTTGGATCAATATGATTTTCAAAATTTCCAATTAGGTTTTTAATCATACTTTTAGCTTTTTCAGCATTGCCCAATAAAACCTTTATTACAGATTGTACATCAACATTTTCATGATCAGGGTGCCAACAATCATAATCAGTTACCATAGATACTGATGCATATCTTATTTCAGCTTCTCTAGCTAATTTTGCTTCAGGCATATTTGTCATTCCAATTACATCTGCTTTCCAAGATCTATAAAGATTTGATTCTGCTAAAGTTGAAAATTGAGGTCCCTCCATAACAACATAAGTCCCCCCTCTTTGATAAGATATATTTTCTTTTTTAACTGACTCTTCACATGCATTCATTAATCCAACTGAGGTAGGATGAGCCATTGATACATGAGCAACTATTTCGTCATCAAAAAAAGTTTTGTTTCTTGCAAAAGTTCTATCAATAAATTGATCAATAATTATAAATTTTCCTGGAGACAAATCTTCTTTTAAAGACCCTACGGCAGAGACTGATACAATATCAGTAACTCCCAATTGTTTAAGTGCATCTATATTTGCCCTAAAATTTATTTTTGAAGGGGATATAAAATGACCTTTCCCATGTCTAGGAAGAAAAAAAACTTCTTTTTCATTAAATTTTGTTTTTAATATTTGATCTGAAGGAGATCCCCAGGGTGTTTTGATATCTAAAAACTCCCTATCTTTAAAATCTTCAACGTCATACAACCCACTTCCACCAATTATAGCTAATTTGTTTGTCATATTATTTAAAATGATTTAATTATTTATAACTCAAAAATTTATGGATTTAAAAGAATATATTAGATCAATTCCTGACTATCCAAAAAAAGGTATTTTATTTAGGGACATTACCACTTTAATCAAAAACGAAACAGCTTTTGCCGAAACAATAAATCAAATTGTAGAAAGATCAAAAAATTATAAAGTTGATAAAATTGCAGCAATCGAATCCAGAGGATTTGTTTTTGCTTCTGCTGTTTCCTATTTATTAAAAAAACCATTTATATTATTAAGAAAAAAAAATAAATTACCAGCAGATACTTATTCTGTAGATTTTGAACTTGAGTATGGAACAGCAACAATCGAAATGCATAAAGATTCTATAGATGAAAATGACTCTGTATTAATTATTGACG
>CACFZX010000020.1:0-15727 GCA_902570905.1 uncultured Pelagibacteraceae bacterium | reverse complement strand
ATTATTGAAATGAAAAAATCTATTTTTATAAAATGCCCTGTAAAGTTTTTTTTTTGAATTTTGATTTGAGAGTCCAAATGGATGAATAATTAAGTTAGAGTATTTTTTTTTAATTCTAATAAGATAATTATTTATTAATAATTTATCAGGTTCAAAAATATGAATTTTGTTATTTTTGAAGCCTAACTCTCTAAAACCTATAGCTGAAAGACCAATGTTTCCTCCAACATCAAAAAATGATTTTTTTTCATTTTTTTTAAAAAGTAAATTTAGTGCATAATAATCTTTGTCATGGGGGAATAAAAAAGAAAAAAATTTAAGATTGTTGTAAATAAATATCTGAATAAGGGGTAGATTTTCAATAAATTTTATTATTCTATGTTTTAATTTAATAATCATTTAAAAAAATAATTTATATTTTATTAAACAAAGAAGTGCCTCCAAACCATCTATAGAAGAAATTTTTTTTCCTTGTTGATAAGTTCTTCCCTTGTAATCTATTGGTATCTCACAAATCTTGAAATTTTTCTTTGATAATTTAGTGGTTATTTCTGGACAAAAAGCAAAACCAGTTTCAATTAGTTTTATTTTTTTAAATATATTGCTTCTAAACAATTTATAACACGTGTGGGCATCTGTAAGCTTTTGGTTATTGATAATATTTGACACATTGGTTAAAAATACATTTCCCCAAATTCTAATTAAATGAGTAAAATTTTTAGTATTTTCAAATTTATTTTTGTTAAGCACTCTTGATCCATAAAGAACATTAAGATTTTTTTTAATAATGTAATTATACATCCTACTTATATCATTAGGATTATATTCTAAGTCCGCGTCTTGTATTATTGTGTATTTTCCTTTAATAAATTTTTTTCCTGAAATTATTGCTGCTCCTTTTCCAAGGTTTGTTGTGTGATGGATTAATTTATCTATGTATCTTTTATTTTTAATTAGAATTTTATAGGTATTATCTTTAGATCCATCATTCACCACAATTATTTGTTTTCTTAATTTTAATTTTAAGATTTTTTTTAAAATTTTTTCTATTGTTTTTTCCTCATTGTAAACAGGTATTATTATCGAAATATCTTTCATTATGTATATTTTAATTTACAATATAATTAAGAATGTTTTTTTTCTAGAAAATTCATACTTAGGAATATATATAAATTGAAAATTACAAAATGTTACTAAAAAAAATTAAAGAGAAAAAAATCAAAGTTTTAGTTGTAGGATGTGGTTACACAGGTTATCCGCTGGCTAAACTTATTTCAAAATCAAATATTAAAGTAGTAGGTTATGATATTAATAAAAGATTAATTAGAAATCTAATTAAAAAGAATAACAAAAATTTAAGTTTAACAAGTAACTTAAATTCAATTAAAAATATTGATGTAATATTAATATCCTTACCTACTCCTTTAACCAAAAACTTTGAACCTGATCTGAGTTATATAAAAGATTTCCTTACAAAATCTAAAAAAATTTTAAGAAAAAATCAGTTAATGATATTAGAGAGCACAACATATCCTGGAACTACCGATGAAATTCTCAAAGAATTTTTAGAAGCAAATAAATTTATAATTGGAAACAATTATTTCTTGGGATATTCTCCTGAGAGAATTGATCCAGGAAGAAAAATTAATCTTAATGCAATAACAAAAATTTATTCCGGCTCATCAAATAAGTGTAAAAAATTAGTTTATGAATTTTATAATTTATTCATCTCAAAACTAATTGGTGTTCAAGATAATAAAACTGCAGAGTTTGTCAAAATATTTGAGAATATATTTAGATCTGTAAATATAAGTTTAGTTAATGAAATGAAAATGATTTCAGACAAATTTAATGTGGATATTACAGAAGTTATAAATGCTGCATCAACAAAACCATATGGGTTTATGAAATTTTTACCAGGTCCTGGCATTGGAGGACATTGCATTCCTGTCGATCCTTTTTATTTAACCTGGAAAGCAAAAGAATACAATATCCACACTAGATTTATAGAGTTAGCGGGTGAAATTAATAATTATATGCCTCTTTGGATATTTGAAAAAATCAATAACCATTTGGTTGAAAAAAACTTATTTATAAAAAAAATTAAATTTTTAGTTTTAGGTGCTAGCTATAAAAAAAATATTTCTGATACCAGAGAATCACCCTCAATTAAATTTTTTAATCTGTTTATTAAAAAAGGTATAAAATTTGATTACCATGATCCATATGTAAAAAAAATAATAATTAAAAATAATGGAAAAAGAAAGATATTAAAATCTAAAAAAATTAATTCTAGTACTTTAAAAAAGTATGATTGTACAATTCTTTTAACTGATCATGATAATGTGAATTATGATTTAATTTATAAGAAAGCTAAGTTAATCTTTGATAGTAGGTCGGTTTTTAAAGCAAATAAACAAAAAGTAATTTTAATTTAATTTTTCGTTTTTAATAAAATCTTGAAAAGTTATTTTTAACCCTTCAGATAATTTAGTTTTATATTTCCAACCCAGTTTTCTTGACAAACTTACGTCTAAAAGTTTTCTTTTAACCCCATCTGGCATTTTTTTGTTATTTTTAATTTTAAGATCAATTTTGAAAAATTTCATTAATTTTTTTGCAAATTGATTTATAGACATATCCCTTCCTGAGCCAATATTGATTAAAGAATATTTAGTTTTTTTTCCTAAAAAATATAAACAGGCATCTGCAATATCACTAACAAACATTACTTCTCTTTTTGGTTTACCAGAGCCCCATATTTCTAAATATTTTGATTTATTTTTTTTTGCTAGGTATATTTTTTTTAAAAGTGCAGCAAAAAAGTGAGATGTTTTTAAATCATAATTATCATTTGGCCCATAGGAATTACAGGGCATCAAGCACTTATAATTTGTATTATATTGTTTATTATAACTTTCACACAATTTTACTCCTGCAATCTTAGCAATCGCATAAGGTTCGTTAGTATATTCTAATTTATTACTTAAAAGCATATTTTCGTTAATTGGTTTTGTGATATTTGCTGGATAAATACAACTGGACCCTAAAAAAATTAAATTTTTTACTCCACTTAAATATGATCCATGAATTAAATTATTTTGGATTTGTAGATTCTCATAAATAAACTTTCCCCTGTAAGTATTATTAGCGAAAACCCCTCCGACTCTAGCGGCAGCAATAATCACATAATCTGGTTTATTTTTTTTTATAAATTTAAAAACTTTATTTTGATCAAGTAAATTTAATTTTTTTTTATCGACTGTGATTATTTTTTTATATTTTCTTTTTTTTAAACATTTCAATATTGCCGAACCTAAGTGACCATTATGACCTGCTAAAAATATTTTTGCTTTTTTATTGACCATTTTCTTTTAACTCAAAATTTACCATTTCTTTCACTAAAATTTTAATATTTTTTCTAGGTTTCCATCTGAGTAATTTTTTAGCTTTTGTAAAATCTCCCTGAAGATTTTCTACTTCAAGAGGTCTGAAATATCTTTTATTTATTTCAATTATGCAATTTCCTTTTTCGTCATATGCTTTCTCATTTAAATTTTTTCCTTTCCAAATCAAGTTTAATTTTAATTCATTTGAAACTAATTTGACAAAATCTTTTATTGTAAATTTTCTGTTAGTCGCAATTACAAAATCATCTGGCGTATTATAATTTAAAATTTTCCACATTGCATAAACATAGTCTTCGGCATGTCCCCAGTCTCTTTTTGAATAAATGTTGCCAAGATAAAGTTTTTTTTGCTTTTTAAGCTTTATTCTAGTTAATGCCTTTGCAATTTTTTTTGTAACAAAAGTTTCCCCTCTTAATGGACTTTCATGATTAAACAAGATTCCATTACTCGCAAAAATTCCATAAGCATCTCTATAAATTTTAGTTATCCAATGAGCATATAATTTTGCTGCTGCATATGGACTTTGTGGTTCAAAGTTAGTTTTTTCATTTTGTGATTTTTTTTGAGTTCCGCCAAACATTTCTGAAGTTCCAGCTTGATAAAATTTTATTTTTTTTTTATTTCTTAAGCTTTTAATAGTTTCTAATATTCTTAATGTTCCTAAACCATCAACATTTCCAGTATACTCAGGTGTTTCAAATGATACACTGACATGTGATTGTGCTGCAAGATTATAAATTTCATCTGGCATTATAGAATTGATTATTGAATTTACAGAAGAACTGTCAATAATATCTCCATAATGAAGTATAAAACTTCTTTTCTTCATTGATGGATCTTCATAAATGTCATCTAATCTTTTGGTATTTATTAGAGAAGCTCTTCTAATTACACCATGTACAATATAATTTTTTCTTAGTAAAAACTTTGAAAGATAAGCTCCATCTTGACCTGTGATACCAAAAATTAAAGCTATTTTTTTTTTCATATATTAAGATATATTTTGAAATATATATTACTAATTACTAGATTTTAAAATTAAGTACATAATTTTTTTTAAATTGTCTGTGATGAGTCTCTAAATGAATAACAAAAAAATATCAATTATAACTGTTGTTAAGAATGGTATGCCATATTTAAAGGATTCTATTAAATCATTTAATTTACAAAATTATCAAAATAAAGAATTAATAATAGTCTATTCTCATTCAAACGATAAAACTGAAGAATTTTTAAATAAGCTAGATCAAAAAAATATTATTATTAAAAAAGATGAACACTCAAAAACAATGTATGGTTCAATAATTAATGGAATAAATTTATCCTCGGGTGATATATTTGGATTATTACATTCAGATGATATATTTTATGATCATAACATATTAGATACTATTTCAAAACAATTTGAAACCAATATTGATTGCATTTATGGAGATATAATGTTTTGTGATAAAAAAAATATTAAATCTATAAACAGAATTTGGATATGTGAAAAATTTCATATAAATAAATTAAAATATGGATGGACACCACCTCATACATCTATTTTTTTAAGAAAGGAATATTTCGAGAAAAATAAAAAAATTTACTCTGACGATTATAAAATAGCTGGAGACTATTTTTTTGTTTTGAATTTATTCAATGATCAAGATCTTGTTTCAAAATATGTTAATTCTTTTACTACAATTATGAGGACTGGGGGAGGAAGTACAAATCTTAAAAATTTTTCAAAAAAATTTAAAGAAGATATAAAAATTTCAAAAATTTTTTTTAATAATAATCTTACATGTATTTTTTTTAAAATTTTAAGAAAATTAAAACAATTAAAGTTTTTCAAAAAAAAAATAAATAATAATTACTTAAATCAAATAATTTTAGATAGAGAATAATGCAGAAAAAAATTGTTTTATCTTCAATTAAAACTAGAGAAGGAAAAAATTTTGCTAAGTTATCTGGAGATCATAACAAAATTCATACAGATGATTTGGTTGGATATAACTCTTTATTCGGTGAAAAAATTTGTCATGGAGTTTTAATATTAATTAAGATTATAACACATAAAAAACTAAAAAAATATTTTCAAAATTTAAATGACCAAAAAATTACGATTAATTTTCAAAAACATTTTTTATATAATAAAAAAATTTATTTACACATTAAAAAAGAAAAAATTAAAGAAATATTAATATATCAAGACTCCCAAGTTGCGGCAATTCTAAAAGTTGAAAAAAATGAAAATAAATTTAAATTTTTAAAAAACTCAAAAAATTTTTATTTTAACTTTAATAATAAACTTCTAAAATATCATAAAGAAAGTAAACAGACGAAAAGTCTAATTACATTATTATGTACTTTATCAAAATACGTTGGGACAATTAATCCTGGAAGAAACTCTATTATAGGATCAATTTCCATAAGTATGTCAAAAAATTTTGTAAGTGATAGAAAAATTAAAATAATATCAAAAAAAATAGACCCTAGGTTACCATTAATAAATAACAAACTTATTTACAAAGATTTTATTATAGAATTTAGTTCTTATTTGAGACCAACTCTCAAGATAAAATATAATAAATTGGACAATGCAATTATTAATAGAGTTAAAAAAGAAAAAAACAATATTCTGATTTTGGGAGCAAGTTCAGGTATTGGAATGGATGTATTAAATATTTTTTTGAAAAATAACAAAATTAAAGTAATTGGAACTTTTTATCGTAACAAAATCAAAATAAAATCTAAAAATTTGATCAAGTACCGTATAAATATTTTAAAGGACCAAAGAAAAATAAAGAAAATAATTAACAAATATCGACCATCAATATACTATTTTGCTACACCAAAAATTCTATTTGAAAGCAAAAATAAATATCTAGACCATATTTATAAAAAATATTTTATTGATGCTCCAATCAAAATATTTAGAATTATAAATAATAAAACTAATTTTTTTTATCCTTCTAGTACTTATAATAACAAAAGTTCTTCTTATTCTTTAATTAAAAGAAAAGCCGAAAATACTTTTAAAAAATTAAGACTCAGTAAAGTTAAATTAAATATATTAAGAATAGATATAGTTAATACAAAAAATAATTTATCTATATTTAATACCAAGAACCCAAATTTTAGGGATCTTTTATTTCAAAATAAAAATTATTTTAATAAATTTTTTTTTAAATAATAGATGGTCTATCTTGATCGCCATCACCTTTAAATATAATTAATTTAGAGTTATACGGATAAAAAACAGATTTTATTTTAATATTTTTTTTCTGGAATGGCTCAAAATAATTAGGAATAATTATATTTTTATAATTATTTTTTTTAAATCCAGAGTTTTTAATATTTTTTGAATTGATTCCATAATTATAAAAATCTATATATTCGTATTTTGAATTTTTTAATAATTTATTTAAAGTATATTTTATTTTTTTTAACACATTTAAATCTCCAAAATACTCAACAAATCTTAAAGCTTTAGATCCTTTAAATTTTGATACTCTTCCTACAAAAAAACCTAGTAAAAAAGCTTTTTCATAGACCAAATAGAATTGGTAATTATATATAGGATGAAAAAAATATTTATTTTTAAAATAATTATAATCCTTAAAAAAAAAATTTTCATATTTTTTTAAATTATTTGATTTATAAAATTTTAAATTAGAACTGATTACAATATTAGTTTTGTTTTTTTTAATTTTTTTAAGTTTAATTCGCTTAGATTTGATTAAATTATATTTTCTTAAGTTATTATTAATTATGTAATAATGATTTAAATTTACGATTTTGAAACCTAAAAGTTTGTAAAATGGAACTGTTTTTAAACTAATACCATTAGATGCTATAATGCAGTTTTTAAAATTTTTTATTAGATAAACTAATATTTTAAAACCAAAAATACCTTTAAAAGGAGAAAGCCAAAAGGTTAGCCAAAATATATTTTTAAATTTATTTTTGTTAATAATGATTCCAATACATGATTTAATTTCTTTTTTTAGGTTTAATGTTAAAAAATTATATTTTTTATTTTTTTTATTTAAATAATACCAATCAAATAACTTTTTGTTAGTAAGTATTGCAGAAATATTTCTCCAATTATTTGTCAGAAAAAATTTTAAATTTTTGTAATTATTGCTATTACAATATTTAATGTTTTCCATTATTTACTTTTATTATTCTTTTTATTTCATTAATTGTTCTAATTTTATAGATATTATTTAAGGGCAATTTAACTTTAAATTCTTTTTCTATTAAAAGTAATAGGTTTACATGCGCTAAAGAATCCCATGATTTGAAACTCCCAATTTTAAGTTTATATATATTTTTCGGTAGTTTTTCATTTTTAAATACTTTTTTAAGGCAAAGTATTATTTTTTTTTCAATTATAGACATCAGATTTTGAAACGTTAATATTTTTAAATTCTGCACAATAAGTTTGAATTTTCTCATTTTTTAAATCTTTTTTCTTTAATTTAAAATTATGATCCTTTAAAAATTCACTGCAGATTTGATTTTTTTCACTTGGTATATATTCGGCTAATATAAATTTATATTTTTTTTTCTTAGCATAATTTTTTAATTGAGCCATCATCCAAGTTTCCATACTTCTTCCTAAAATTCTACAACTCATTAAGAATGTATCTATAAATAAATTCTCTTTAGATAATTCTTTTGCAATTAATAAGCCTACAATACCATGGTCTCCATATATATCTTCTAATTGAGTTAAAAAAATCATATTTTTTTTATTTTTAGAAATCTTTTGTATTTCATTTTCTGAATACCTTTTTGTTCTCAAGTTAAATTGATTAGTTTTTTGTGTCATTTGAGAGGCTCTCGATATATTACTTTTATTTAAATTAAAATTTTTTGCTTTTAATTCAATTGATCTAAGAAATTCATATTCATTTGAAGATGTTTTTTTATTTTCAATAAATTTAGATCGCATTTTATATTGTTGTGTTTTTTTTAAATCTTCTTTCGTGACATCAAATTTTGAAAATTCCATTAGATCTTTAAGTTGATCTGACCAATATGTAACATCTTCATTTGGTTCAATAGTTGTAATTTCAGGAATTTTTTTTCTCATTTTTGCTCTCTCAAAAGGATTATCATCCCAAAACACCATGCTATCCAAACCTAAATCAAGTTCTTTAGACATCTGAATAATATTTTGACTTTTTTCTTGCCAATTAATTTTAAAGTTAACTATATCTTCAATCTTTATTTGCATAAATTGATGTTTATCAAATACTTCTAGAACATCTCTCTCATTATTTTTGCTGCTTATTGCTAATAAATAACCTTTTTTAGATAGATTTTTTATTGTTTTTTGAAAATCTAAAAATGCTCTACCAATTCCATCTTGACCTAGATCCAATGAAGCTATTCCATCTTCTCCAACTACACCCCCCCATAATGTATTATCACAATCTAAAATTAACAATTTCTTTGGTGGATACTTAATTCTTTCTAAAAAACTATTTAAACTTTCTACTAATGTTTCTAATCCGTGCATACTTAATCTGCAATTTGCTAAATAATAATTTCTTTTATCAAAAATATTTTTATATCCTTCATTTGAAAAAGTAATATTTAAATCTAACAGATATAAGTTTTTATTTTTTTTTTGTAGTTTTTGAAAATTTAACTTAAAATTTAAATGTATTTTTTCTGATAAAGAATTTTTAAATGCTGTTTCAATAATGTTCGAGTCAAAATAACTGCTCAGAGCTATAATTAAAGGTTTTTTGGTTATTTTTATTTTTTTTTGAATAAGCTTTAAAACACCAGAATTAATTTTATCAATTTTTTTCTCATTGATATCTGAAAGCATTTTATCATCATAGAAATCTTTTAGGAATAATATACAAATAATTGTAGCATCGTTTTCATTGGATAGCAAAAGGTTATAGTAATTGTCAGCATACTTAAAATTTAAATCAAAATTTTTATTTATTTTATCCCATGCTGGATTTTTTGGTAAAATGAAAGAGCTACTTGAAACAAATAATTTTTCCATAAATAATAATTAATAAAGTAAATTTTAATATTTAAAAATGTATACAATTTTAAGAAATAATTGTAAATGTTGAGAAAAAATGTTTAAACCAAAAGATTATTCTATCAGTATTATTTCGTATCATTATGTTAGATATGTAAAAAGAAGTAAATATCCTAATCTTAAAGCTCTTGAATTTGATAAATTTAAAAATCAAATTCAATACTTAAGAACTAGATTTAATATTTTGAGATGTAATGATTTTCATGAAATTTTGTTAACAAAAAAAATACCAAGAAAACCATCAATTTTATTAACTTTTGATGATGGTTATAAAGATCATTTTGAATATGTTTATCCCTATTTAAAAAAATATAAATTAAATGGTTTTTTTTATTTAGTATTGGATACTTTAACAGGTAACAAAGTTTTAAATGTAAATAAAATTCAATTTATATTGGAGGGAGAGAGTGATAAAGATTTTATTTTAAGATATATTTTTTCAAAAACTAAACATTTAAATATTGATATTGATGAAATTCATATTGATACAAGATTTGATGATTTTAAAACTGTTTTAATAAAACAATTATTGCAGTATTATCTACCTGAAAAAATAAGAAATAAAATAATAAATAATTTATTCAATAAAATTATTGATGTTGATGAACAAGAATTTTCAAAAAACCTTTACTTAAAAATTAGTTCTGTTAAAGAAATGATGAATGACTCAATGGTGTTTGGGATTCATGGTAGTTCACATACTCATCTTGGAAAGTTACCAAATTCACTCCAAAAACAAGAAATTGATAAATCTATAAATTTTTTTAATCAAAATAATTTATGGAATAAAACAAAAACAATTTGTTATCCAAATGGGTCATATAATAATTTTACCTTAAATTATATTAACCAAAAAAAATTAGATTTTGGATTAATCACAAACCCACCAAACAATATTTCCAAAAAAAATATTGGAAAAAAATATATTTTACCAAGACTTGATACTAAGGAATTCTTATAAAATTTTATCTAAAACACAATAGGCACCAAATGTATGACCATGAAAGCTTTTCAATTTAATATTTTTCAATCCTATACTATCTAACAATGCCAATGTCTCACCTGGAAATTCAGGATGATTTAATTCATCAAAAACTAAAACACTACCTTTAAATAATCTTTTTTTAATTTTGTTTAAAATGATTTTTGTAGGTTTATAAACATCCATATCAAAAATTGCTAATGATATAATAGTTTGTTGATTTTTTTTTAAATATTTTGGTAAAGTTTTGCTTGCATCTCCCTCAACTAAATCGAACTTTTTTATATGATTTAAAACAGATACTTGCTCATTAAAACTTAAAATTTTTTCTAAATCATTTTTATAATTTTTTGGTACTGAATAATCACCTTTTTTCCATCCAATTTTTTTTTCTTCTGGGCTTAACTTCGATGTAAATCCAGAAAATGTATCAAAGCCAATAATTTTTCTTGAATAATTATAAGGCTCATAAATTGATCTCAAATTAGATAAAAGATTGAGAGTTGATCCAAACTCAACTCCAAATTCCATTATTACTCCAGGTTTTTTTAAAATATTTTTATATATTTCATTATAATAAAGAATCTTGCTTATAGATTTTTTATGAGAAAACAATAACGTTTCGGTCTCTTCTTGAAAATTAATTCTTTTTCTTATTTGATTAATAAATTGATTTTTCTTTTTTATTACATCCTTTTCGATTTGAGAGTTTATAATTCTTCTTCCAAATTTTTTAACCAATTTTCTCATTTTCAAAAATTATTTTAATTTCCTCTTAAAATTACAATATATTCACCTTTTTTCTCAAGTCTCAAGTTTTTTCCTTTGCTAATGTCACACATGAATGGAATAGACCAACACAAATTATGTTTGGTACTTACAATTTCAGAATCTGGATAGTTAACAACATAATTATCAATTTTTATTTGTTTGTATTCAATTTCAAGAATTTCTGGCCAGAAGGATATTTCTTCAACTTCATAGATTCTTTTAATATTTTTTGAAATATTAAATAAAAAAGCTAAACAAACTATGTAGATTAATCCATTTTTGATTAATATTTCTTTATAATAAATATTGAGCAAAAAATATATAATAAAAAATAACGATAGGAAGATATAAGGTGAACCAAATCTAATAACAGGTGATTTGAAGAACCATAACATTAATCCAGAAAGAATAAATAAAGCTATATAAACAAATTTAAATTGTTTTATTTTATATTCAAATTTTTTTTCTCTTTTAGCCAATTTTTTAAAATTAATTAAAATTATTATTATTATTGGAAAAATCATAGAAAAAATATGTTCAGACAATTCAATTTTATTTCTGTTAAACCAAGTAGATACCCAATTAAAATTTTTTGCATACTCTTCAGGAGTAAGATTTCCAGAATAATGCCAATATGACTTATTAATTACTCCAGTCATGGATTGAAGTGCATCAATTAAATTTTGATTGTACCAGACTGATGATTTATAACAAGTGAATTCTAAAAATGGTTGTAAACAACTTGTATAAATAAATTGTTGGGTGAGCCAAAAAGACAAAAATAAAAAAGAAAAAAATAAAGGCAAAATTATTTTATTAAAATTAAATTTTTTTTTTATTAAAATAAAAAAAGTTATAAATACTAAAATCATTATTGGAATAGTATTTAGTTTTATAGAAATTGACAAAGTTGAAAAAATAAAAAACATAGCAATATTTTTTTCAGAAAAAGATTTTTCTCTGTTAAATAACTCAAGGAAATAAAAAAAACTAATTAACAAAAAAATATTTGCAGGAAAATCAAATCCATGTTCAGAAATTCTTGTGAACTTTATTATTACATAACATAAAATAGAAAAAGCTAAAAAATTATTTAAATTACTATTTTTATTTTCTATAAAAATTTTGTTTAAAAAAAATCCTATAGAAAAAAAATATAATAGAGAATTGGTTAATTGTGTTCCCTTCAAACCTAAAATTGGTAAGTAAAAATTGGATGAAAAATTTAACCATGTAGAATTCCAGGCAAACTGAGGTTGCAAACTTGATAATCCAAAAATGATTTTTTCTGATACAATATTTATAATATATGGTAGATGATAAAAGCCATAATCTTCATTGGGCTGATATTTTGAAGTCATAATTATTACTAAAATCAAAGAAAAAAAAATGATAAATTTATTTTTTTCTAAATCTAAAAAAATCTTTTTGTTTATTAAAAAAAATATAATTAAAATAAATGTTATGCTTATAACTAAATTAACTATTTGAGAAAGTGGTAAGAAGAAATGAATAAAAAAGGATAATAAAATATAAAAAAAAAAACCCAATAAAGCGTTTTCAAATATATTTATTTTTATATTCTTACTCGCAAATAATAATTTTGAAAAAATTAACCCTGAAGAGAATATTATTATTGATAAAATTACAAAGGAAATTAATATTTCTAACATATAGTTTTCATTAATATTTTTTTTTTCATAAACTATGTTAATTATAATCAAATTGTTCAAAAAACTATAAATAATATGAAAAAAAAACCATATATATCAATTATCACTCCAAATTTTAATAATGATAAATATCTAGAGGAAACAATATTGTCGGTTAAAAATCAAAATTATAAAAATTATGAATATATAATTATAGATGGAAAATCAAAAGATGGTTCATTAAAAATAATAAATAAGTACAAAAAATACATTAATTACTTTGAGACAAAAAAGGATAGAAGTAATTTTCATGCTGTTGACAAGGGTATAAGAAAAAGTAAGGGTGAGATAATTTTATGGATTAATTCAGGTGATATTTTGCATTCAAACGCAACAAAAAATGTATCTGAAATTTTCTCAAAAAAACCAGACATAAACTGGATTAATGGAAGATCAGGATATATAAAAAAAAAAATTAAGTTTTTCTTTATACCTTATTTGTATCCAAGATCTAAAATTTTAGATGGCTTAGCACATAAGAAGTACTGGGGTTATATACAACAAGAAAGTGTAAGTTTTAGAAAAAAACTATACATCAAATCAAAAGGCTTAAATACAAAAAAATATTCTGCAGGAGATTATTTTTTATGGAAAAAATTTGCAAAAACTGAAAAGCTGAATACTTATTTTATTAAGATTGGATATTTTAGAACACATGAAAATCAATTATCATCAATAAAAAACTACTATGAAAAGGACACGGGATTTATTTCGTCTAAAAATGATTTAAATATTGAAAGATTGATATACTCACTTATAAACTTACCACTTATTATTTTAAAAACATATGTTTTAAAATTTTTTAATTTTTAAAATAAATTTATGACTTATTTAGCGATTTTAATTCTTATATTAATAATTTTTATTATTTTTAATAGGTATGCTTTTAATATTGGAAAGAATTTATCTATAATGGATAGTAATAAAAAAATACCACTTATTGGCGGAATTTTTTTACTAATTGGATTCATTTTAAATATAATTTATCTTTATTATTTACAAATACTTACTTCCTCCAATTTAATTATTTTATGGTTTTTGGTTTCTATGTTTATTATAGCTTTGGTTGATGATAAATTTAACATATCACCAATATTCAGGCTAATTCTTTGTTCGTTTGTTATTATTTTATTTTTTATTAACTCAGGTTTTTTGATAAAAACTTTAAACTTTAAATACTTAAACTTGTATGTTTTCCCAGAAAATATTTTTATAACTTATTTTTTTTCGATTTTTTGTATGATTGTTTTAATTCATGCTTACAATTTTATTGATGGTATAAATGGTTTGGCAACATCAATAGGGGCTATCTGGCTTATTTATTTATGTACCAAAATACCTGATTTTCTTAATAATTACTCTGTTTTTTTTGTTTTTATAATTTTATTTCTTTATCTTAATCTTAAGAATAAAATGTTTTTAGGAGACAGTGGTAATTATATAATCTCAAGCCTTATAGGTGTAAATTTAATAAAAGAAAATTTATCTAATCCAAACTTATTTTATGTTGAAGAGATATTGTTACTTTTTCTGATACCTGGATTAGACTTAATAAGGCTATTTTTTTACAGAATAAAAAACAAAAAAAATCCATTCGTTGGAGACAATGAGCATTTTCACCATCTACTAATAAATAAATTTAGCTTAAAAAAAACACTTTTTATTTATTCTGCCTTAGTAACTGTTCCATTGATTATTTTGAAAATAAATGAAGATTTATTATTTTTTTCGATAATAATATCAACATTAATTTACATTTTTCTTATTAAAAATCTTTATACAAAAAGAAATTAACTTTTAGTTTTTTTTATTAGGTAAATATAATTTGAAATTAAAAACCAAAAAATAAAAGCATAATTTGTGGTAAATATGCTTCCGGTAGTTTTTATAGGGAAAACAAAAGACAGAATTAGACAAAAAAGTAAACTTATACCAAAATTTTTGTAATACTTTTCTTTAAAGAAAGGCTTAGCTAAATAAAAAAGAAAAATTAAAAATATTAAATAACCTAAAATTCCATTATCAGATAGAATTTCAAAGTGAAAATTATGAGGATGAGTGCTACATTTTGATATATTTGTACTTCCAAAATATTTTTTTTGATATTCGAAACATATAATTCGATAATTCCTAAAGCCAGAGCCTAAAATAACATTTTTTTTAAAAATCTCGATTGATCTTTCAAAGTGTCCTTGCCATTTATGAATTGGAATAAATTCATTTATATCAATTTTATCTGAAACTTTTAATGTATCTTCAACTTTCAATTCATTTGTTTGGATATTTAGAGATTTCTGTAATATTTCATAAACAGGATACTTATTTTTTAAAAAACTTAAATTATATATTAAAAATAATGACAAAATTACAATAATACTGGATGTAAAAAAAATTTGTAATTTATTTTTTGAAAAGAAAAATAGAAATAAAAGGAAATACAAACCAGTTAAAAATGAAGTTCGTTCACCCGTTATTAATACAAAAATCAATAAAATAATTAAAATTAAGTATATTTTTTTTTGTTTAATTAAATTAAAAAAACTTAAAAATGATAAAGTCAATATACCAAAATTTAGTGTAAAAAATCCTACTATCATTTCATCGCCAAATGGACCTGTTATTCTGTTATAAGCAAAGAAATAATCGTAACCAAAAAAGTCTTTTCCAAAAATTAGCTGAACTAAAGAATCTAAAATTACAAAAAAAATTATAATTAGATAAAATTTTATTATAATTTTTATTTTATCATCTTGTAAATTTAATAATAAAAAAATATAGCAAACCGAAAATA
>CACFZX010000019.1:0-16149 GCA_902570905.1 uncultured Pelagibacteraceae bacterium | reverse complement strand
CACCATTTACAATGTATCTTTCAACTCCAAGTGGTAGGACATTTAGTCCGGGTTCTTTTATATCTGAGCTAGTGAGCAACATATTTCTAAAATATTGTTTATATATTATATAAATATCTTAGTGTTGACTATCATTATACTTCAGCACATAATCTATATTCTAATATATTAGGAAAGGGGAAAAATGAGAAAAATAATATCTTTATTATCTGCTATTATCATTTCAGTGGTTTCTTTTGCTGGAATAGCTAATTCTGCAGATAGCAAGAAACCTATCGTTATCCCAACGCACAATTGGTCAAGTCAAATTGTTATGGCTTATGTAATTGGCGGAATTATGGAAAGCATGGGAAATAACGTTAAATATGTAAACGCTGACTCACAAGCAGTTTATGAATCAATTCGAATTGGTGATGTAACTATATCACACGAAGTATGGGAATCTGCTTTTGGTAAATCATTTACAACTGCTTTGGACAAAGGTGGTTTGCTTGATTGGGGTGATCATGAAGCAAGAACACTTGAGGATATGGGATATCCAAATTGGGTTACAGACAAAGGTTTATGCCCAGGTCTGCCAGATTGGACAGCTTTAAAAAATCCAGATTGTGCAAAAAACTTCACAACACCTGATTCACCAGACGGAAAAGGAAGAATGTTAGAAGGCCCACAAACTTGGCACGGTGATTTAATTCCGCAAAGAGTTGATGCATTAGGCCTAGGAGATCTTTGGTGGGTTAAATTTGCTGGAAGTGCAGATGCACTTTGGGCAGAGTTAGCAGCAGCTGAAAAAGAAGGAAGAGGAACTATAATATTTAACTGGACACCAAACTTCACAGATGGTGCTGGTTTTACATTTATAGATTTCCCTCCATATACAGCTGGCTGTAGACCAGAAGATGGTGGTGATGGTAAATGTGGTTCACCTGATGGTTATTTGAAAAAAGCGGTGAACGCTGATTTTCCAAAAACGCATCCAGCAGCAGCTAAAATGTTTAAGAAAATGTCATTCTCTACAAGCCAAATTGGTGCAATGGCAGCTTTAGTTGACGTTGATAAAATGACTCACGAAGATGCAGCTAAAAAATGGTTAGCTGATAATGAGTCTGTTTGGAAAGCTTTTACTAAATAAAGGTCAAAGCTAATAAATTATAAAGTCTCCCCCAACATTGTTGGGGGAGATTTTTTATTTTAACTATAGAAGAATAGTTAATACCAAGTTTAAAAATCTAATGATAAAATATTTTTTTTATATATTTCTTAGCTTACTTATATTTAATTCAGTTTTTGCAAAAGATATAGATATACAAGAGAATATTAATATTAGTTATGTGTGCAATCTAGAAAAAAAAATATTAAAGAATTCTGAATATAATTATCAAACTTTTCTAGCTCAAGATTTAGATGATGAGGGTTTAGATAAATTCGATATTGTGGCAAAAAAACCAGAAACACTTTTGATTAGTGGATTATCTTTGTTTCTTTCAGATACAGCAAAATTAAATGTTAAAATAGTAAATAAAGATGTGGTTTTATTTAAAGCAATTGATCAAATAAAAAATTACTCAGAGTCTGGTATTATAAATAGAAAATCAGGTGAGCTAGTTCATGAAATTACAAGAAATATAAAAAGTGAAAATGCAGAAAAGGATATCACCTTCTATTCATGCAGAAAAAGAAACGCAAATGTCTGATTTTTTTTTAATTAATTTTGTGTAAAGTATTGTTATGAAAAAATTTATAATTAGCATAATTTTTAGTTTTTTAATTACTTCTGAAGTTCTAGCTCGTAGCACCGGGTGTAAGGAGGGAAATTGTGAAAATGGTTATGGTAAATGGATTTATACAGATAAAACAACTTATGAAGGTGAGTGGGTTAACACAAAAAAACATGGTCAAGGTACAGAAACTTGGCCTAATGGATATATTTATAAAGGAGAATTTAAGAATAGTGAGTGGAGTGGGCAAGGTACTTTAACTTTTCCAAATGGTGCAACGTATGTCGGGGAATGGGCAAACGGCTTTATGAATGGAAAAGGAACTTTTACCTGGTCTGACGGTAAAGAAAAAACAGGCACATGGATTAATGGAAAATTACAAGAATAATTAAAATAATGATAAAAAATAATTATATAAATAAATTAAAAGATTTGCCTGAAACAGTTAAGCAATTTAGCGGCCTTCTTACTTTAACAGTAATTATAATTTTATCTTTTGGTATTTTAAATATTTTTTGGGGTGGAGGAGATGAATTAATTGAAAAAATGAAATTAGAGGAAGAAAGAATCGCTGAAGAAAGAAAACTTAATGCACTTATATCAAAGCTTCCATCAGGAATTCTGGTAACCTTTGAAGGAACAGACAATTTTAAATTGACTGATGAACTATATGAAGCAGTTTGTAATGCAACAAAACTACTTCCTCAACGTGCCATCATGGCTGCTCACTTTTTAAATTATGAAGCTTATGAATTGTATACTATCAATGGTAATAAAATTGATGAAACATATGTTAAATGGGACAAAGAGAAAAATAAATGTTTTGCAGGTTATACCGTAAGTGGAGCTAATGTAGGTGTAAATAAAACGGCAAATGTTAGTGGAGAGGTTTTAAGTTTTTTAAGTACTGGTATTGATACCAGAGTATATTTTATTAAAAATTTTTAAGGGGGAAAAAGAACAGATTATATAGATTTTATTTTATCTTAATTTCGTATAATTTGATTATAAATTTATGTCTAATCCAGTAATTAAATGTGAGTCCGTTTATAAAATTTTTGGAGAAAATGCGAAAAAAATGCTTCAAGATTCAAAGGGAAATGTAGACGCAAAAACTTTTCAAGAAAATGGGTGCATAGTAGGTGTTAACAATGCTTCATTTGAAGTTTCAAAGGGAGAAATGCTAGTTGTAATGGGTTTATCAGGCTCGGGTAAATCAACTTTATTAAGATGTATTTCTAGACTGACCGATGCAACAGGCGGAAAAATTTTTATAGAAGGTCAAGATTTACTTCAATTGAACAATAAAGAACTAATTGAACTTAGAAGAAATAAAATGGGAATGGTTTTTCAGAGCTTTGCTCTTCTTCCTCATAAAACAGTTGTAGAAAATATTGCTTTCCCACTTCAAATCAAAGGAATTAAAACCGAAGATAGTATAAGTAAAGCAATGGACATGGTTAAACTTGTTGGTCTTGATGGAAGAGAAAATTATTTTCCACGAGAACTTTCTGGAGGACAACAACAAAGAGTAGGAATTGCTAGATCATTAGCCGTTGAACCCGATATTTGGTTTTTAGATGAACCTTTTTCTGCATTAGATCCGTTAATTAGAAAAGAAATGCAAGATGAATTTCTAAGACTACAAGATAAATTACAAAAAACAATTATGTTCATTACTCACGATTTTGATGAAGCACTAAAACTTGCTGATCGTATTGCAATTATGAAAGATGGCATAATTGAACAACTCGATACACCTGCAAATATTGTTTTAAATCCAGCAACTGAATATGTGAGGAAATTTACTGAAGAAGTGCCTAGAGAAAAAGTTTTATTAATAGAGGATGTAATGGATCCATCTTCCACTGAAAAAATAGGTGATTTAAGAGTTTTAAGAGATGAAATTATTGAAAATGTTGCCGAAAAAATTCTAACTCAGGAAAAGACTGTAGCAGTTATTGATAAAAATAATAAAATCGTAGGCTCTATTAATCCAACAAAAATAATTAATACAGTTTTTGGGGGAAGAAAAAATAATAATTAAATCATGGAATTTATAAAAAAATACCCAAAATTATTTCAATGGTTATTTTTATTGATTATATTTTTTGCTTTATGCTTTGCAATCGATGTACCTGAAACATATAAATTTATACGAGGCCAAGCAGAATTTGTAAAAGATCCCAATCAAAGCTCGTACGTTTTTCTTGGTAAAGAAGTAAGATATTATGCTTTTGACGTCTTTTGGAGATTGCCTCCATTACTTGGTTGGTTGCCTATTTGGATCAATGATTCATTATTTTTTATAATGAATGAATGGATGCCAATGGAGTTTTGGAATGAAGATACTCAAGAATTTAAAACTAGACCTTTAGTTTTACAAATAAGCAGAAGTTTAACTGCGTTTATGACATTTCTAATTGAATTGATTAGGGAAATTTTATTAGGTGGACTTGAAACTATTGTTGCATTTACTAGTTGGGATTGGATAGATAAAAACCCTTGGGCAGAGCTTCCAGGTTTGCCTTGGACTATTGTTGCAGCAGGCGCAGCAATACTTTCTTATAAACTTAGCGGCAAAGGTTTAGCTTTATTTGCAGGTTTGACAATGGTCTACATTTCATTATTTGGTCAATGGAAACCTTCTATGCAAACTCTTTCGTTTATATTGGTTGCAGCACCATTATCATTTGTTTTTGGCCTAGGTTTAGGTATAGCTGCATTTAAAAGTAAACGTGTTGAGAAAGCTTTATATCCAATACTTTTGGTTATGCAAACAATGCCACAATATGCAGTATTGGTTCCTGCACTAGTTCTTTTTGGGGTTGGTGACCACGCTGCAGTAATTATAACTATGGTTGTTGCTGTTCCACCAATGATATTATTAACTCTATTAGGTTTAAGAGCAATTCCCCCAGAAGTTATTGAGGCAGGAAGAATGAGCGGATGTAATAATTGGCAACTAATGTTTAAAGTATTAATTCCAACTGCTAGAAGAGATATTTTAATTGGTGTAAACCAGGTGATTATGGTGTGTTTTTCTATGGCTGTTATTTCTGCATTTATAGGCGCAAAGGGTTTAGGATTTAATTTATTACTAGCTTTAAACCAACTCAATATCGGTTTAGCCTTAGAAGCTGGATTGTGTATTAGTTTAATTGCAATTCTTTTAGATAAAATGTCTCTGGCTTGGGCAAATAAGCAAACAGATTATTTTGGTAACCTGACATTTTTTCAAAGAAATAAAAATATTTTATTTTTTGGTGTAACAGTGATCATCGGAATCGTACTTGCTTATGTTGGAACTTTTTTGTTCAAAGGAAGCTTTAATTATTTGTTTGAAGTTCCTCATAATAAAGGAATATCAACAGCAGATTTTTGGAATAAAGGAGTTGATTGGATTTTCGATACATTCTTTATTTATATAAAAGCATTTAATACATGGTTAATTCAAGAGGTCCTTCAACCAATGAGAGCTTTATATTTAAGAATGCCTGCGGTTGCAACATTAGTTTTAGTAGTTGGAGCCGGTTACCTAATTGGAGGAATTCGTTCAGCTTTAGTTGTATGTGCACTAACTTTATTTATTGCTCTAAGCCCATGGTGGGACAGAGCATTGGTTACAACATACATGGCAACTTTCGGAGTTATTATATCTTGTATAATTGGATTTACAGTTGGAACCTTATGCTTTCAAAATAAAAATTCTGCCAAATTTATGTTAGGTGTCTGTGATATATTTCAAACCTTTCCTTCTTTTGTTTATTTGATACCGGTAATGATGTTATTTGGGATAACAGATACATCAGTTTTAATTGCTGTTATTGTTTATGCAACGATTCCTGCAACAAGGTATACAATTGAAGGGTTAAGAAGTGTTCCATCTGGTTTGCACGATGCTGCTACAATGTCTGGAGTGAATAAATTTCAAAGATTAACCAAAATAGAATTTCCTTTAGCATTTCCTCACATGATGCTTGGTTTAAATCAAACTATAGTATTTGCTTTATTCATGGTAATTATAGGAGCGTTTATTGGAACAGAGGATTTGGGACAATATATACTAAAAGCCTTATCAGATAAAAATGGAGCTGGCATAGGACTGACATTAGGTATTTGCGTTGCATTCATAGGTTTAATATTTGATAATTTAATTAGAACTTGGGTAGACAAAAGAAAAAAGCATCTTGGAATAGCTTAATATTTTGAAAAAATTTATAATTTCAATAGATCAAGGAACAACTTCCTCAAGAGTAATTCTTTTTAATATTAAAGGAAAAATTGAGTTTATTAGTCAGTATGAGTTGAAACAGTATTTTCCAAAAAATGGATGGGTAGAACAAAATCCAAATGAGATTTGGTCAACAACTCTTAAAGCGCTAAAACAAGTAATTAAGAAAGCCAATAAATTTAAAGGTCGAATACTTACAATAGGAATCGCAAACCAAAGAGAAACAACAATTTTGTGGAACAAAAAAACAGGCAAACCATTGTATAATGCCATTGTGTGGCAAGATAGAAGAACACAAGAATATTGTAAAATTCTTAAAAATAAAAAATATGAAAATGTTTTTAGAAAAAAAACAGGTTTATTCATTGATCCATACTTCTCTGCAACAAAGATTAAATGGATTTTAGATAATGTTAAACATTCTAAAAAACTACTGAAATCAAATAATTTATTATTTGGGACAGTAGATACTTTTTTAATTTGGAAACTAACTAGAGGAAAACATCATTTAACAGAAGCAACAAACGCAAGTAGAACAATGTTATTTAATATTAATAACAATCAATGGGATAATGAAATTTTAAAAAAATTAAATATTTCTAAAAATATTTTACCAAAGGTTAAAAACTCAGCTGATAATTTTGGGAAAACTGATAAAAAAATCACCGGAATAGAAATTCCTATTTCTGCAGTAATGGGTGATCAACAAGCTGCAGCTGTAGGCCAAACTTGTTTTGAAAAAGGTTCTATCAAAATTACTTATGGAACTGGTGCTTTTGTAATTTTGAATACTGGATCTAAGAAAGTAAATTCAAAAAATAAGTTACTAACAACAATATGTTATCGATTAAAAAATAAGAATACTTATGCATTAGAAGGATCAATTTTTATAGCGGGTGCCGGTGTACAATGGTTGAGAGATAAAATTAAGTTAATTAATAATGCTTATGAAACTGAAAAAATTGTAAAATCAACAAAAAGCAATAATAAAGTATATTTAGTTCCAGCATTTAGTGGAATGGGAGCTCCATACTGGAGACCTGATGCAAGAGGTTTGATAACAGGTCTTACAAGAGATAGCGATTGGAAGAGCTTGGTTAGAGCTACAATAGAGTCAGTTGCTTATCAAAGTTATGACTTATTTAATGCAATGAACAAAGATGGTTTAAAGCCAAGATTTGTAAAAATTGATGGTGGTATGGTTGCAAACAATTGGTTTTCACAATTTTTATCAGACACTATTAATTTAAAAGTAATTAGACCTAAAGTACTAGAAACTACTGCTTTAGGTGTCGCTCTTTTTGCTGGTTATCAAATTGGTGAATTCAAATCATTAAAAGAAATTAAAGATATATGGCAAAAAGATAGAGCTTTTTCGCCAAAAATTAAAAATTCTGTAAGAAATAAGTTATTGCAAGGCTGGAAACTAGCAATTAAAAAAACTTTAGCGTAGTTTTATATATGAAAAAAGTTTTAATTATTGGTGGTGGAGCAATGGGTGCGGCTTTCTCTGTACCTTTAATCGACAATAACCAAAAGGTAACATTAACAGAACCATATAATACCAAACTATTAAATCAACTTCTTCATAAAAAAAAATTTCATCCCAGTTTAAAAATTGTTTTACCAAAAAGATTATCTATCAAAAAATTTTCTCCTCATATTCTCTCACAAAAATGGGATTTAATTGTCATTGCTGTAAGTTCTATTGGAATAGAATTGATAAGAAAACATCTTAAAGGTTTCAAACAAAAAACTTCTATATTAGTTTTAACCAAAGGTCTTAAGTATGATCGCAAAATTAATAAAATAATAACTATGTCAGAGCAGCTAAGTATAGGAAATAAAAATCTAAATATATCTGTACTAAAAGGACCCTGTCTAGCAAAAGAATTAGCAAAAAAAATTAAAAGTTATACTGTAATAGCAAATAAAAATATTAGAATTGCAGAAAAAATAGGAAAAATAATTTCAACAAATTATTATAAAACTGAACATTTAACGGATGTTAGGGGTGTAGAATTTTCTTCAGCTATAAAAAATATTTATTCAATGATTATTGGATCAGGTGAAGGTAAAAACACCTCATCAGCGTTGTTTCGAAAATCATTTGATGAAATGGAGTATTTAGTAAAATTTTTTAAGGGAAAGACAGAAACTGTTCGTGGATTAGCAGGTTTAGGAGATCTGTATGTAAGTGCTGTAGGTGGAAGAAATAGTAAAATGGGTGAGTATTTGGGTAAAGGTTTTAATTTTAAAAATGCAAAAAGAAAGTTCATGAAAAAAGATACTATTGAAGGAGCTGATCTTGCTTATGAAATTGCACCTTACATTCTAAAAAAAGTTAACAGAAAAAAAATCCCACTGATGATTTCTCTTCTAAATGCTGTCACAAAAAATAAAAAATTAAAAATTACTTATTAATTTTTTACTTATTTAAAAAATTTTTCATAGAATCGTCCATTGCTTTATCCCATGGAGTATGATGAACGGGCGCTACTGAACCAGTCACCGGAGATGAGAATGATTTATTTCTATAAGTTAGTATATCTTCAACTTTATGGTGTTCCCATTCTTTGAAATGTTTTCTGATCAATTCAAAATCTATTTTAGGATAATCAGACATTGCATGAAGTTCTTTTGTGTATTCTGTTTGGAAATCAATCATTTGATCAGGATTTTCTAATTTTTCTTCAATAGCTACCCATTTTGAAATATCTTTATTTATCTCATCATCACTAGGCATTTTAATTTTATTCATAATCACATCTCTTGCATACCAAGCCTGACAATCAAACATATTAAATGTATGGAATTGATCCTGCATTCCTAAATATAGAAGTTTATGATTATCTTGCCAAACAACACCCTTAAATAATTTGGGCGGATATAATCTGTTACGAGTTTTAAGTTGTAATTTTTCCTCTAGAAAAGGAAAATGATGAAGATATCCTGTGCATAAGATTATAACATCTGCACTTTGTTCAGTCCCATCTTTAAATATTGCTTTTTTTCCTTCAAGCCTATCTAAATAATGGACTTCTTTCATACCTTTTGGCCATTTAAATCCCATAGGATTATGCCTGTAACCAATAGTTACACTTTTTGCGCCGTACTTATTGCATTGTAAAGCAACATCCTCTGCAGAATAACTGCTTCCAAGAACAATTACATTTTTATCTCTGAACTCTTCGGCATCTCTGAAGTCATGTGAATGCATTATTCTTCCAGGGAATGAATTCATACCTTTATATTCTGGAACAAAAGGTACAGAAAAATGTCCTGTAGAAACAACTAAATAGTCAAAATTATCGGATAAAATTTTATTATTAGACTTATCTTGGTAACTAATTTCAAATTTATCATTTTTAAAAACTGTATTAGTTACTCTATTATTAAACTTAATTTTATTTTTTAAATTTCCTTTGCTAACTCTACCAATAATATAGTCATAAAGAACTTCTCTTGGAGGAAAAGATGGTATTGGCTTTCCAAAATGTTCATCGAATGAGTAATCAGCAAATTCCAAACATTCTTTTGGACCGTTTGACCATAAGTATCTATACATACTATTAGGTATAGGATCACCATACTGATCGGATCCAGTTCTCCAACTATAATTCCAGAGACCTCCCCAATCTTCTTGTTTTTCAAAACAAACTATTTCAGGAATTTTCTCACCATTTTTTTCTGCTTGTTCAAAAGATCTTAGCATTGATAAACCACATGGACCAGCTCCAATAATCGCTACTTTAGTCATAAATTTTGTTACCTTTTTGTTATTTTATAAATGTATTTTACTAACAAATTGATAAAAATTGAAATATTATTTTGTTATGAAAACAAACTGGAATTATCCAACTTCTTTATGGGTAGGACAAAATCGAGTAAAGGATCTAACCAATGCATGTCAAAATTTAAAAATTAAAAAACCTTTATTTGTTACAGATAAAGACCTTGCAGGTTCATCTATGGTTAAAAATATTTTATCTGAACTAGAGGATAATTTAAATGAAATTAATATATTTTCTAATTTTTCTGGAAATCCTATAGGTGAAAATGTAGAGGAGGGCGTTATAGAATTTAAAAAATTTAAATGTGATGGTGTAATTGCATTTGGAGGAGGAAGTGGATTGGATGTTGGAAAAGCAATTGCCTTCATGTCTGGACAGAAAAGAAAAATATGGGATTTTGAAGATATTGGAGATTATTGGAAACGTGCAGATGAAAAGAACATTGCTCCTATTATAGCAATTCCTACTACTGCAGGAACGGGTTCAGAGACAGGAAGAGCTTCAGCCATAATTAATAAAGATACTGGAATTAAAAAAATTATTTTTCATCCTAAGTTCTTACCATCAATTGTAATTTTGGATCCAGTACTAACAGTTGATCTTCCTCCAAATTTAACTGCTACAACTGGTATGGATGCATTAGCACATAATTTAGAGGCATTCTGTGCACCAGGCTTTCATCCTATGGCAGATGGAATTTCCATTGAGGGAATGAAATTAATAAAAAAATCTCTTTTAACTGCATTCAAAAATGGAAAAAATTTAGAAGCAAGAACAGATTTGATGGCAGCAGCAAGTATGGGATCTACAGCTTTCCAAAAAGGTTTGGGTGCAATTCATTCATTAAGTCATCCAATTAATTCACAATTTAATATTCATCATGGATTATCAAATGCTATTTTCATGCCCTATGTATTAACTTTTAATAAAAGTGAGATAGAAAACAAAATTGTTTCTATTTGTGATTATCTTAATATAGAAAAAAATTTTGATAGTTTTTTGAAATGGATATTAGATTTAAGAAAAGAACTTAATATTCCACATAAACTTTCAGATGTTATCGAGCCTAGTAAAATTGATATAGACAAGCTTTCGAAAATGGCATTAGAAGATCCGTCAACTTCAACTAATCCAAAAAAAATGACATTTGACGATATGAAGATTTTATATAATTATAGTATTTCTGGAAAATTATTTTAATGAAAAATTTGAACTTATTAATTGTAGAGGGAAATTTAAGGGAAGAAAATCAAGGTTTTATTGATGGAGGAATTAAAACTCATACTGAGAGTCTAAAAGATAGTATAAGCCACTTTACAGAAAATTTAGATATAGATGTAGCCAATCCATCATCAGATAAAAATATTTTTAAAACTGTTAAAGATTTAAACAAATATGATGCTCTTATTTGGGGCGGTAGCAGTCTTAATATTTATAACGATACTATTGAAATTAGAAGACAGCTTGAATTTATGAGAGAATGCCAAAAAAAAATTAAAAAAATGTTAGCGATTTGCTGGGGAATGCAGGTAGCTGTGACAGTTGCAGGTGGAGAAGTAAAAAGATGTAAAACAGGTTCTCACAGAGGTATTGCGCATAATATAAAAATAAACAACGAAGGACTTAAACATCCTATATATAAAAATAAAGACAAAATATTTAATACTCCAGCATTTAATTTTGATGAAGTTGTAACTTTGCCACAAAACTCAACTTTACTGTCTTCAAATTCAATTAATAAAGTTATGGCGACAAATTTTCAAGTTGGAGATTGTGAAATTTGGGGTATTCAATATCATCCTGAAATTACCTACAAAAAAATGGTCAACTTGATTCATTTTAGGAAAGATCGACTTTTAAATAATAAGGCTTTTAAGGACGAGATAGATATTAATGAGCATGTAAAGATTATTGAAAATGAAGATAAAATAACAAAAAAAGATTCAAGAATGAGGGAACTAGAGAACTGGCTAAATTATATAGATGTTCGTTAATACCAAAGAAAAAATTATAAACTATTTCAATTCAGGTATAAAAAAAAAATTACTCATAGGCGTTGAAAATGAAAAATTTTTATTTTCAAAGAAATCTAATAAAAGAGCTAGTTACGCTGAAGTTAAAAAAGTGTTAAGTTTATTAAAATTAAAGTTTAATTGGAAACCCATAAAAGAAAAAAATAATTTAATTGGACTTAGCCACAGAGGAAAATCGATAAGTTTAGAACCTGGAAATCAAATTGAATTAGCTGGAGATAAGTTAAAAAGCATACATGAAGTGTGCTTTGAAGGAAATCTATTTCAAAATCAGCTTAACGATGTATGTGAAAAAGTTGGACTTGAGTCAATTTCTATAGGTTACGATCCCTACACCAAACTAAACAAGGCACCAAATAATCCAAAAGAAAGATATAAAGTTATGACTAAAGAAATGCCAAAAGATGGTAAGTTAAGTTTGAATATGATGTACCAAACAGCAGGTACACAAATAAATTTAGATTACTTATCAGAAAATGATTTTATAAAGAAATTTAAGTTAGCTGCCAGTTTAACGCCTCTTTCAATAGGAATTTTTGCCAATTCTCCTGTCAAAGAAAAAAAATTATCAAGATATTTATCATATAGATCAAAAGTTTGGCAAAGTACATCTAGAGGAGGGTTGCCTAAAATTTTTTTAGAAAATTTAGATTTCGAAAAATATGCGGACTTTATATTAAACAAACCTCTTCTTTTTATTAACAGAGGAAAAAAGGTAATAGCTGGTAAAGGAAAAACATTTCAAGATTATATGATGGGAAACATTAGAGATATTAAAAACCAAAAACCAAAAAAAAAAGATCTAGAAGTTCATTTAAGTACAATATTTACAGAATTAAGATTAAAAAAATATATAGAAATTAGATCGTTAGATGCTTGTGAATGGGATTGTCATTGTGCAGGACCTGCATTTTTCACTGGTTTAATTTACTCAAATTTAGAGGAGTCTCTTGATATAATTAAAAAATGGAAAACTAATGATATTTTAAATGCCTACATAGAAGCTCCAAAAAAGGGTTTAAAAACTGAAATAAATAATAAACCAATTAGATATTGGGGTAATGTTTTTTTGAAATTATCTAAAAAAGGCTTAATCAAGAGAAATATAATAAATAAAAAAAAAATGAATGAAACTATTTTTCTAGGCAGTGTAGAAAAAATTTTAAAAGAAAACAAAACTAAAGCAGAATTAACAATAGAAAGAATGAAAAATTAAATGCAAAAAATTATTGCAATACAGGCAAATTCTGTAGACTTAATAAATATTGAGACTGATACAACTTTGCAGCTCGCTCTTGAAGCGCAAAAAAGATCTTATCAAATTTATTGGTATGAAACAAAAGATTTAAGTTTGATAAAGGGAAAAGTATATGCCAAAGCAAAAAAAGTAATTTTTTTTGAGAACAGAAAAAAATATTTTAAAATTTTAAAATTTGTAAATTTGGACCTTTCTAAAGCAAATTATATTTTAATTAGACAAAATCCACCGTTTAATATGGATTATATAACCTCAACATTATATTTAGAAAATATACCTAAAAAAGTTAAAATATTGAATAATCCTATTTCGGTCAGAAATATTTCAGAAAAATTTTATTCAAGTAATTTCTTGAAATTTATGCCTCCAACAATATTTACCAAAGACTTAAAGTTAATTAAAAAATTTTATAAAGAAAATAAAAAAATAGTTATTAAACCTATTCATGGTTATGCTGGTAAAGATATATTATTTATAGATAGGAACTTTAATCAAAAGACCATTAAAACATACATCAAAAAAATAGGCCATGTAATGGCGCAAAAATTTCTTCCTTTAGTTAAGCATGGAGATAAGAGGGTTTTTATTTTAAATGGTAAAGTTAAAGGAGCCATTAGAAGAGTCCCATCTAAAGGTTCTATTTTATCCAATATTTCCCAAGGAGGATCGGCATTAAAAACAAAATTAAATAAAAAAGAATTACATATTTCTAAAGTTATTGCAAAAAAATTGAAAAAAAATAATATTTTTTTTGCTGGTATAGATCTAATTTCAAATTATTTAATTGGCGATATAAACGTAACATCTCCAACTGGATTACCTCAATATAAAGATTTGACAGGGATTAACTTGGCAAAAAATTATTGGGATGAGGTAAAAAAATTAAAATAAACCTTCTGTTTCACCTTTTTCATTTATTTTTATCGAGTCTGCAGCTGGCACTCTAGGCAGACCAGGCATTGTCATTATAGCTCCACATACAACTACTATAAATTCTGCACCCGAAGATAATCTTACTTCCCTAATTGGAAGAACATGTCCTGTTGGGGCTCCTTTAAGACTTGGATCTGTTGAGAAACTATATTGTGTTTTAGCAACACAAATTGGTAATTTTTGATATCCATTATCCTGAAAATTCTTAAGCTGTTCTCTAATTTTTGTGTCTGCAATAACCTCGCTAGCACCATACAACTCCTTTGCAATGGTCTCTATTTTTTTAAACAATGAAACATCATCATTATACAGAAATTTAAATTCATTTTTTTCTTCGCACAATTCCACAACATCATTTGCTAATTCTTTTGTTCCATCACTTCCTTTTTCCCAGTGTTTGCAAGTTGAAACTTTTATTTTCAATTTTTTACAGAAATTAATCACAACGTCTATTTCTTTCTCTGTATCCAAAACAAAATGGTTAATAGCTACTGTAACAGGTAGTCCAAATTTTTTAACATTACTAATATGTTTTTCTAGATTAACTAATCCTTTTTTTAACGCATTTAAATTTTCTGTTTTTAATTCATCTTTATTTAGACCTCCATGCATCTTTAGAGCTCTGATTGTAGCAACTATTACAACACAATTTGGTTTCAAGCCTGATTTTCTACATTTAATATCTAAAAACTTTTCTGCACCTAAATCAGCTCCAAAACCTGCTTCAGTTACAACATAGTCTGACAATTTTAATGCAGTTTTTGTTGCTAAAACAGAATTACATCCGTGAGCAATATTTGCGAATGGTCCTCCGTGAATAATTGCTGGATTATTTTCTAATGTTTGGGTAACGTTTGGTCTTATCGCATCTTTCAATAATACTGTCATTGGACCTTGTGCATTTAAATCTTTAGCAAATATTGGTTTTTTATCTCTTGTATAGGCTATAGTTATATTCCCAATTCTTTTTTCTAAATCATAGAGGTCATTTGATAAACAGAATATAGCCATTATCTCTGAAGCTACTGTGATATCAAATCCATCCTCTCTAGGAAAACCATTTGCAATTCCTCCAAGATTTATATTAATTGATCTTAAAGCTCTATCATTCATGTCTAAAACTCTTTTCCAAACTACTCTTCTCACATCTATATTTAATTTGTTTCCCCAGTAAATGTGATTATCAATTAATGCAGAAAGAAGATTATGAGCAGAAGTGATTGCATGGAAATCACCAGTAAAGTGTAAATTAATTTGCTCCATTGGAACAACTTGAGCATAGCCACCACCAGCAGCACCACCTTTCATTCCAAAAGATGGACCCAAACTTGGTTCACGAAGACATACAATAGATTTTTTTCCTATTTTATTTAATCCATCACATAATCCAACAGAAGTTGTGGTTTTACCCTCCCCAGCAGGAGTTGGAGTAATTGCAGTCACTAAAATTAGCTTTCCATCTTTTTTGTCTTTTAATTTTTCTAAATATTCGAGTTTGATTTTAGCAATATATCTCCCAATGGGACTATAAACCTCAGCTTTATCTGGAACATTAACACTATCCAATATTTCTTGAATAGGTTTCATTTTAGCTTCTCGTGCTATTTCAATATCTGTTTTAGCCATAAGTTTTTAAATAAGTTTACCTACTGAGGCAAATATCTATACTTTTTTGCCTAGTTTTTAAACATCTAAAAAATATATATAAAAAAAATAAGAATTATTTATATTTATTAATATAAAATTAAAATATGCAGAAATATTCAGTATTCAGCCTCATAAAAAATGCTTTTTCTAACCATGAAAAATGGGAAATAGCATGGAAAGATCCAACTCCAAAAAGTGAATATGATGTTGTGATAATTGGTGGCGGTGGTCATGGATTGGCAACAGCTTATTATTTAGCCAAAGAGCATAACATCACTAAAGTTGCAGTAATTGAAAAAGGATGGATAGGAGGAGGTAACGTTGGAAGAAATACTACAATTATAAGATCTAATTATATGCATGATGAGAATGGATTATTCAGTGAGTTTGGTATGGATTTATGGAGAAATATGAGTCAGGATTTAAATTTTAACATCATGTTTTCCCCAAGAGGAATAATCAATCTTGCCCACTCAGATGCACAAATGAATGCTTATTCTAGAAGAGGCAACTCAATGCGATTAAACGGAAT
>CACFZX010000018.1:0-23117 GCA_902570905.1 uncultured Pelagibacteraceae bacterium | reverse complement strand
AGCCAGATTATGGGGACATAGAAATTAATCAAAAAAAAGTAACCAATATTCCAATTTATAAAAGAGCGTTGGATTTTGGTGTAGGAATTGTTCCTCAGACTGGTGGTGTTTTTGCAAACTTAAGCTGCTCTCAAAATTTAAAAGCTATAAGTGAAATAGTTATAGATGATAAAAACCAAAGAAATTTTAAAATTGAAAATATGATCTCAAAATTTCAATTAGAACCAGTAAAAGATATTAAGGCTAAATTTTTATCAGGTGGTCAAAGAAAAAGATTATCTATTGCAATGTCATTGCTTTCAGATCCTAAAATTATTTTAATGGATGAGCCATTTCAAGGACTAGATATTATGTCAACAAGAGAATTACAAGAAACAATTGTAAAGTTGCAAACAGAGGATAATAAAAGGTCGTGCATAATATCAGATCACGCAGCTAGAGATCTGCTCGCAATAAGTGATAGAGCTATAATATTAGCAAACAAAAAAATTGCAGCCATTGGTAAACCTTCTGAGATCTTACAGAATGAGGATGCAAAATCTGCATATTTTGGTGATAGTTTCAAAATAAACTAAAAATTAAATGAAAAATATTTTATTGATTCAAAATAAAATCAATAGCTTTAATAATTCTATAAATGTGAGTGGGGATAAAAGTTTATCTATAAGATGGGCAATTATGTCTTCTCAAGCATTAGGAAAATCAAAAGCTTTTAATTTATTAAACTCAGAAGACGTCAACAATACTTTAATAGCTATTAAAAAATTAGGTATTAAAGTAGTTAAAAAAAAGAACTATTGTGAAATATTTGGCAGAGGTTTAAATGGATTTTCTTTTAGTAACAATACTACAATTGATGCTCAAAATTCAGGAACATTTGCAAGACTTATACTAGGTGTCTTAGCAAAAACTAAAAAAAAAATAATTTTAAAAGGCGACAAAAGCTTATCAAATAGAGATTTTTCAAGAGTCATTCAACCTTTGAATAAATTTGGCGTCAAAATTATTTCCAAAAAAAATAAGCTACCACTTAGAGTTTGTGGAACTGAGTATTTAAGACCAATAAACTATGAAGAATATAAAGGAAGTGCTCAAGTCAAAAGTTGTATAATGCTAGCAGCTTTAAATACACCTGGTATAACAAAAATAAAGTGTAAACCTTCAAGAAACCATACTGAATTATTATTCAAACATTTAAAACTAAATATAAACATTCAAAAAAAAAATAGTTATGACATAATTAAGATAAAAGGTGGCAAACAATATAAAGGTTTTAATTATATTATACCTGGCGATATTAGCTCTGCTTCTTTTTTTATAGTTTTAACATTATTATCTAAAAATTCAAAATTAGTTATTAAAAATATTAATGTAAATGAAACTAGAACAGGAATTATTGATATTTTAAAAAAAATGAATGGAAAAATTTTTTTAAAAAATAAAAGATATTATAAAGGTGAAAAAGTGGCTGATATACATGTTATGAGCTCTAATAAATTAAAATCTATAAATTGTCCTAAAGAAATAAACAGTAGACTCATAGATGAGCTCCCTTTGATATTTCTTGTTTGTGCAAAAGCTAAAGGAATTTCTAGATTTAAAAATTTAGATGAGTTAAGACATAAAGAAAGTGATAGACTAAAGTTATCTTCAAAATTTTTAAATATGATAGGTATTAAAAATGAGATAAATACAAACTCGTTTAAAATAAAAGGAAATCCAAACTTACTTTTATCAAAAAACTTTACTGTTAAAGATTTTTTTAAAGATCATAGAATTTTTATGCTATCTTGTGTAGCTGCTTTAACTTTAGGTGGCATATGGAAAATTCATGACAAAAACTCTGTTAACACATCTTTTCCAAATTTTTTAAAAACTTTAAAAGATTTGGGGGGAAAATTTAAATAAATGATCAAAAGATTTAAATTTTCTATTGCAGTTGATGGTAGTAGTGCATCTGGCAAAAGCACTGGCAGCAAATATATATCTAAATATTTTGGTTTTAATCTTTTATCTTCTGGAAAACTTTATAGATATTTAGCATATAGAATTATTCAAAATAAATATAATTACAACGATAAATTTATTAAAAAAATATCAAAATCTATAAATATTAAAAAACTAAGTAATAAAAATCTTTATCTGCCAGATGTTACAAAATTGGCCTCAGCAATCGCAAAAAAAAAAAATATTAGAAATCATTTAAAAAAATTTCAAACTGACTTTATCAAGAAAAATCCCAAAGTAATTATCGAAGGTAGAGATATTGCCTCAAAAATTATGCCAAATGCTGATTTAAAATTTTTTTTTAAATGTTCATTAGATAAAAAAGCAAAAAGAAGATTGAAAGAGTTTAAAAAGTTAAATAATAAGATTAAACTAAAAGATGTTAAAAAAGCATTAAAAATAAGAGATTTTAGCGATAAAAATAGAAAAGAAAGCCCTTTGCTTTTTACTAAAGGTGCTGTATTAGTTGACACCACTAAATTAAATTTAAGTCAGATGAGGCTAAAATTAATAAAAATAGTGAAAAAGGAGATTAATAAGAAAAAATATGGAAGTTTATAAAGATTTGTCCTCACAAGCTGTTAAAGAGTTTGAAAACTTGCTTAATAGCCAGATGTCTAAAGTTAAAATTGAAGAAGGCAAAATTATAAATGGTACAGTAACTAAAATTAGTGAAAAATTTGTTTTCCTTTTTGTAGAAGGTTTAAAATCAGAACCAGTATTAGATATTAACGAAATTAAAACTCTCAATTTATTTGATAAATTAAAAGTAGGATCTAAGTTACAAGTATTATTAGAGAAAATTGAAGATAAAAATGGTGAAGTTATAGTTTCTGCAACCAAAGCTCAAAAAATTAAAGGATGGCAAGAACTTGAAAAAGCTTTTGAAAAAAATGAACCTATAATTGGTCGTATTCAAAGTAAATGTAAAGGTGGAGTAATAGTAGAACATATTGATACCGGATCTCTAATGTTTTGTCCCGGTAGTCAGATAAGTGATAAGCCATTAAAAGATATTTCACACTTAATGAATGAACCACAAAAATTTGCTTTAATAAAACTTGATAAAGTTAGAGGTAATGCGTGTGTTTCCAGAAGACAAATTGTTTCTTCAAATAAAAAAGAGGATAAAGCAAAAATTATTGAGAAATACAAAGTTGGAGATATTATAAAAAATGCAGTTGTTAAAGGATACAGTTCTTTTGGTTGTTTCTTTGATGTAAACAATGGGGAACTCGATGTGTTGGTGCATTTACAAGAAATTTCTTACTCAAGAGTGAACCACCCAGATGAAATTTTTAATATAGGTGAGAAACACGATTTGTTAGTAATTACCGTGGATAAAGAAAAATTACAAGTAGGCTGTTCAATTAAACAATTATCTCCTGATCCATTTGAACACATAAGTAATTATGAGTTAAACAAAAAATATAAAGTTAAAGTAGTAAAAATAACTGATTATGGATGTTTTTGTGAATTGGAACCAGGTTTGAGTACTTTGCTTCATTCAAGCGAACTAAGTTGGAACAAAAAAAATATTTCAGCTAAAAAAATGTTTAAAATAGGCGATGAAATAGACTGTGTTATTACAGAGATAGATAAAGAAAAAAGAAGAGTAGCAATTTCACATAAATTAACTACTGAAAATCCCTTTAAAACTTTAGAGAGAGATGTAGGTGTTGGAGGAAAAATTGAAGGTACAATTTCATCAATCAATGACTATGCAATTTATCTTAAATTAAATGGATACGATTTGGATGCTTTCCTTCACGCAAATGATATTTCATACCAAGGAAAACCGGAAGAAGAATTAAAAAGATATAAAAAAGGTGAAAATTTAACTGTTAAAATACTTGAGATAAAAGTTGAAGAGCAAAAGCTAAGAGTGGGTCTTAAACAGACTAAAACTGATCCTTTCAATTGGTTTTCTGATAAAAAAATTAACGATGTGATAACAGTAAAAGTAGTTTCCTCAGACAGCAAAGGTTTGTATGTTAAGCCAGAGGGATGTGACATAGAATTTATGATTAAGAAAAATCAAATTGCAATTAACACTGCTGATGCAAGACCTTCAAGATTTGTTGGGGGGGAAAGAATAGACGCAGCTATTGCAGAGCTAAATTTTAATCAAAGAAAGGTCAGTTTAAGTATTAAATTGCTTGAAGAATTGCAAAACAAAGAAGCCGTCTCTAAATTTTCGTCGCCTCTTTCAGGAAAAAACCTACCTTTTTCTTCACTTTCAGATAAATTAGAGGATAAAAAAACTAATAAAAAAGAATAAATTAATTGGTCTCAAATAAGTCAGATATCTTAAAAATTTTATCCAACAACTACCCCAATTTTTTAAAAAAAGATCTTTCAAAATTTATTGAAATAGTACTTACTGAAATACAAGATGCTTTGAGACGTGATGAAAGAGTAGAACTTAGAGATAACTTTACTTTAGAGGGAAAAATTCAAAAAGCAAGAATTGCTAGAAACCCTAAAACAAATGAAAAAATTAATATTCAAAAAAAAAAATTAATTAAATTTAAAATGTCAAAAGAATGGTTTAAAAAAATAAATGAGAAAATATAAAATATTTGTTGCTTGTGATACTTCTAATATAAATTTTGTAAAGAAAATAATTCAAAATACAAAAAATAGAAAACTAGAGATTATACCCAAGTTTGGATTACAGTTTTTTTATAGCAAAAATGGAAGAAAGTTTTTAGAAAAATTTAAAGATAATTTTTTCTTAGATCTGAAATTGAATGATATCAGCGCAACTGCTAAAGCTGCAATAAATTCTATTAAAGACCTTAAGAAATGCAGATATATCACAATTCATGCAAATGGCGGTTTAGAAATGATGAAAGCAGTCAAAAAAGAAGCTAAAAAAACAAATAAAAATTTAAAAATTTTAGGTGTAACAGTATTAACTAGTCTTAATAATAGATCTTTAAAAGAAACTGGTCATACAAAAAATATAAATCAGATAGTTAGAAAACAAGCCAGTTTAATTAAAAAATCAGGATGCCATGGAATTGTTTGCTCTGCACAAGAAGCTAAATTTGTTAAAATGAAATACAAGAATTTGTTTGTTGTAACACCTGGAATAAGATTACCTGGAGATAAAAAAGATGATCAGTCTAGAGTAGTCACACCTTTTGATGCATTTATAAAAAATAAAGCAGATGCAATCGTCATAGGTCGATCATTGACAAAGAATGATATTAAAAAAAATATTCAAAATTTAATTAATCATATTTATTAATGATAAAGGGTATTAAAATTTGTGGGATCTCCGATCCGAAAACTTTAAATTATATTATTAACCATGCCTATCCACCAAAATTTATTGGTTTCATTACAAATTTTAAAAAAAGTAAAAGATTTGTTGATTATAGTATTTTAAAAAAATTATTAAAAGTTGATAAAAAAAATATAAATTTTGTATCTGTATTAGTAAATCCAAATAATGAAATTTTAGAAAAAATAAAAGATATGAACTTCGATTACTATCAACTTTATAATGTAGATCCTGAGAGAACAATTGAAATTAAAAGAAAATATAAAAAAAAAATAATATCAGCTCTTACTGTTTTTAACAAAGAAGATGTAAATGAATATAAAAAATATAAGGAAATATCTGAAATTATTTTATTCGATGGAAAAGGTTATGAAAAATCTATTGGCTTTAATCATAAATTATTAAATAATTTGCCAAGCTCTCTAAATAAAATGATTGCTGGAAATATAAAAATAGATGATATTCATAATTTTAAAAATAAAGGGTATTTAATTGATTTATCTGGTGGATTAGAAAATAACTATGGAAAAAAAGATATTAAAAAAATTAATAAGTTATTAAATTTAGCGGCTAAAATATGAAATTAAGAAAAAAAATACCAGTAATCGATCAAGGCGATAAACTTGGTTTTTGGGGTGGAAAATTCGGCGGAAACTTCGTCCCTGAAACACTAAAAAAACCAATTGAAGACTTGGAAGTATTATTTAATAAATTGAAAAAGGATAAAAAATTTATCAAAGAGAGAGATAAATATTTTAAAAATTGGATAGGTTCACCAACAAGATTTATAAAATTGCCTAATCTAACAGAATATATTGGAGGTGCACAAATATGGTCTAAAGTAGTCTCAGATGCAAATGGTGGGGCTCATAAGATTTATAATGCTACAGTGCATTGTTTGTTAGCGAAAAGATCTGGTAAAAAAATGATTTGTGGTGATACAGGAGCTGGGTACGCAGGCAAAATGTTAAGCATGGCAGCAAAAAAATTTGGATTAAAATGTAAGATTTTCATGGGTGCAAAAGATATACGAAGACAACAACCAAATGTAAGAGCGATGAAAAAAAATGGAGCAGAAGTTGTGCCAGTTTATTCAGGAAGTCAAACTCTTGTAGACGCTGTTTCAGAATGTATGAGATATTGGGTAGCAAACTGTGATACAACAGCAATGTGCGTAGGAAGTACAGTTGGTCCTGCAGTTTTTGTTCGAATATGTGGATGGAGTACAAGTCAAATTTCTAGAGAACTCAAGGTCCAATTATTTGATGAGTTTGGTTCCATTCCAAAAAAAATAAAACTTTATAATTGTGTTGGAGGAGGTTCGTCAAGTTTTGGGTTTTGGAATGAATTTATGGATTATGATAAAAAACAAATTGAATTTATAGGAGTCGAGGCTGGAGGACCTGCCAAAAGTAAAAAACATGCAGCACCTTTAACTTATGGATCTAAAATTGGAATTCTTCATGGAGCAGCTCAGTATGTGAATCAAAATGACGATGGACAAATAGAAGAAACTGAATCTATTTCAGCTGGGCTGGACTATCCAGGTATATCCCCACTTCATTGTTTTTTGAAGGATACTAAAAGAGCAAGATACACTGCTGCTAGCGATGAAGAAGCTTTGTATGCATATAAACTTGTTACTCAATTTGAAGATCTCAGGCCGTCATTAGAACCATGTCATGCATTTTATATTGCTATGAAAGAGTCAAAAAAATTTAGTAAAGATACAATTGTTATAGTTAACAGTTGTGGAGACGCATACAAAGATCGAGAAATTTTAAAAAAAAGATTAGGAAAAAAGTATGTTTAATCTTATTAATTCTGCGTTCAAAAAAGCAAAACAAGAAAATAGACCCGCATTATTAACCTACACAGTAGCGGGAGATAGTACGAAAAAACAATCTTTGGAAATACTAAAATCTATATCAAGTTATGCTGACATTCTTGAACTTGGTGTACCTCACAATACTCCTGTAGCAGATGGAAGCCAAATTCAAACAAGTGCTTATCGAGCAATTAAAGGTGGTATTAAAATAAAAAATATTTTTAAAATTGTAAAAGAATTTAAAAAAAGCAAAAATTCAAAACCAATAATATTGATGGGTTATTATAATATGATCTATCAATATGGAGAAAATAAATTTTTAAATGATTGTAAAAAAAGTGGAGTAAACGGATTAATTGTTGTTGATTTACCCTGGCCAGAAAACAAAGTTTTTGCAAAAAAATGTAAAAAAAAATTAATATGTTTTGTTCAATTAATTTCTCCCACAACATCAAATAAGAGACTTAAAAATATTATTAGCGATTCACATAACATGCTTTATTATATAAGTATGCTTTCCACTACAGGAGGTAAACTGAAAGTATCTCCAAAAAAAATATTATTAAATTATCGTAAAATTAAAAGAATAAATAAAAAGAAGAATATTGTAATAGGATTTGGTATTACTGAAAAATCAATTAAAAATTTAAGTGCAGCTGATGGATTGGTCGTTGGAAGTGCAATTTGTAAAGAAATCACTAGAAGTTTAAATAGTAGACAAAATCCTGTCACAAATATAGTTAGATTAGTAAGAAAATTAAAAAATATAAATTAATGAACTGGTTAACAAAAGCAAAAAATTTTGGCGAAAAAATAAAGAAAGTACTGAAAAAGAGGCCGTCAAAAGAAGATATGGAAAATTCCGACTGGACTAGCTGTTGCCAGGGACCAGTTTTAAAAAAAGATCTTGAGGATAATTTATGGGTATGTGCCTCCTGTGGGAAACATCATAGAATTAGTTGTAGACAAAGATTTGATATTTTCTTTGGTAAAAACAAATATGAAATTTTAGAAACACCTCAACCTTCTGAAGATCCATTAAATTGGAAAGATACAAAAAGTTATAAAGTCAGATTAGCACAAGCGAGAAAAAAAACTCACCAGAATTGTGCAGTAATGATAGCCAAAGGCTCTATTAATGGAATCCAAGTCACAGCTGGTGCAATTAATTTTGACTTTATAGGTGGTTCAGTTGGTGCTGCCGAGGGCGAAGCCATCATATACGGTGTTCAGCATGCTATAGACAATCAAACACCTTATGTTTTTTTTCCATGTGGGGGAGGCCAGAGAATGTTTGAAAGTCCAATTGCGTTGGCTAACATGACAAGAACAACTTTAGCCATTAATGAATTAAAAAAAAATAATCTTCCATACATAGTATGTTTTACAGATCCAACTGCAGGAGGTATTACTGCGTCATTTGCAATGTTAGGTGATATTCATTTTGCAGAAAGTGGTTGTTTAATAGCTTTTGCTGGAAAAAGAGTTATTCAAGCAACAGTGAAAGAAGAATTGAGCCAAGATTTTCAAACTGCTGAATTTGTAGAAAAACATGGTTTTGTTGACAAAGTAATTCATAGAAAAGATCTATCTAAAGAAATAGGTAATTTACTTGACATATTGCTAAAGAGAAATTCTGAGGTAAAGTCTGACAATCTAAATGAAACTTCAGAACTTATTGTCGAAACTAGAGAGGCATCATAAAAAAAAATTAGACCTATCTTTAGGTAGAACATTTAATCTTTTAAAAAAGTTAGGAAATCCACAGAATAAGTTAGAAAATGTTATTAGTATAGTTGGAACAAACTCTAAAGCTTCAATGGCGTATTCTCTTCAATCTATTCTTAGACAGAATGGTTATAAGTGCAACTTATATACTTCTCCACACCTTACATCTTACACAGAACGTTTTATATATAATGATAAAGAGATAAACGAGGAAAATCTTATAGAATTGATTGAAGATGTGGAGAAAGTTTTAGGAGATGATAATGCAACTGTATTTGAGATACTGACTTGCGCATTTATAAAAAAAGCTGAAAACTTTAAAGATAATATAAATATTATTGAGTCAGGTTTGTTTCATCAGTACGATAGTACAAATGTTTTTAAAGAAAATTTATCAACTCTTTTAGGTGTTATTCATAACGACCATTTTCAATGGTTACAAAATAAAAGTATAGAAGGTGTTATATATGAGAAAACTAATAAACTTTTAGATTCAAATATATTTGTTAATAAACAAGTAAATGAAGATATTAGAAAAAAAATAGAAAAATCATTAGAAAATAATAAATCTAAAAAATACTTTTTTGGTAAAAATTTCAATATTTCAAAATCTGAAAATAGTTTTATTCAATATCAAGATGAGTTTGGTGAATTAATTTTGCCACAACCTAATATTTTAGGAGAACATCAGTTATACAATATTAGCACTTCTATAGCTGCATCAAGAAAAATCTTTAAAGTTAAAGATGAAAGTATTAAAAAAGGAATTCAGGATATTAAACTTAAAGGTCGTCTTCAAGAAATTAAATCTGGAAAATTAAAAAACCTTGTTGGAAATAATAGACTAATAATTGATGGAGGTCATAATATTTCAGCATCATTTTCAATATCAAAATGGGCCAAAACACAAAATGAAGAAGTGAATCTAATTATTGGAATGATGAAAGATAAAGAACATTATGAATTTGTTAAAGCTTTTGAGACGGTTGTTAAGTCGATTACCTTAATTGATATTCCAAATAATGAAGGAGCAATTTCTAAGGAGGATTTAAAAAATAAATTAAATGATATTAAAATAAAATTTCATCTTTCTGATAGTATAGAAGAGAGTATAAAGTCTTTTTCAGCTCAAGAGAAAAGTATTATTTTATGTGTGGGTTCTTTATATCTTTGTGGTGAAATACTAAAATTAAATTAAATATTTTCTTTTATCCAGGCAACTATATTAGATTTTGTTGTTGCCCCAACCTTTGTAGCTTTCAACTCCCCGTCCTTAAAAAGTAACATTGTAGGTATGCCACGAATACCATACTTGGTTGGTGTATTAGGCTCATTATCAATGTTGTGCTTTGCTATAACTACCTCATCAGACATTTCATTTGAGATTTCTTCTAGAGTTGGTGCTATTTGTTTGCATGGTCCACACCATTCAGCCCAGAAATCAACTATAGTTGGTTTAGAAGATTTAATTACTTCGTTTTCAAAATTTTCATCAGTTACGTTTAATGTAGCCATAAGATCTATATATTGAGAATTAAATTTTAATCAATAGTAAAAAAAAATTTTTTTTCATTATCCACACTAAGAATTTTCATATTTTTTTTGTATTGACATTACATGATTATTTAGTTCATCTAAGAACTTTAATTTTTCTTGATCATTTTCATTGGAATACTTATCTCTAAGAGTATCAATCTCATTATAACAGGTAGATATTGTCCACCATTTTTCAGCTTTTTCACTTAAAATTCTTTTTGCAATTGATCTTTTAATTGATTGAAACATATTATTTGGCAAAGTTTCAGGAGATTCTTGAAAAATTATTTTTTTTCCAAAACCAACAAGTCTTTCATCCTCAAATTTATCCAGAAGTTTTAATTTATCCTTCCACGAAGCAGCATGCCATGAAGGAAATAATAAGGTGTCTTTATTTGAAGTAAACTTTTGATAAATACTCTCCTCAGCATATATATCCTCTTGAGACTTAGATTGTTCTTTCTCCTCTGCAATTTCTCTTAATGCAATTAAAATATTTTGACTAAATTTTTCACTCTCTTTTATTAATTTTGCCCTTTTAAATATTAAACTTTTATCTATTCCATTATAAGGTTCAACCCCCATACCGTACTTCGCATCTAATATTATCGGAGCTTTATTAGATCTAATTGTTCTTAAAAATTTAGGAGTTTTTTTCATTTCAACTCTTAACTCATTAATTGACATATTTAATAATGGCTCAATATCAACCCGGAGATCGACGGCCTGACCCCAATTATAAATAGGATGTATACAGTGTTTTGGATGTAGAGGCGCACATAGATATAACCTTGATTTTCCATAGAAGTATTCATTTAAAGTAATTATTTCTTCTTTTTTAAAAATTGTTTCTGTATCTGATCTACTTGCTGTTCTTAAAAACATATCCCAAGTGCTCGGTTGTCTTTTTTTAATAATACTTAAAATTTTTGCGGTTAGAGTAGCATCTGTTAATGCGCTGTGAGCATCACTGGAATCTAATCCTTGCATTCGAGAAAGAGATTCAAGTTTAAATACTGGGTTATTCTTTTCATTTATTTCTGTTTCTAAAACTGAAGGGTCTACTGCATAGGCAGCTCGAGCAATATTTATACCATCATGACGTTTTGAAGGTGAAGCATTTGTTATGTAAGGATATCTAATACCTTTAAAAAATTCCTTTCTAATCATTTCATCATCAAATCCTATGTTGGACCATCCTAAAAAGATCGCTGGACTCCATTTCTTGAAGGTTTTTTCAACTTCACTAAGCATTTGATAGTGGCTTAAATTTCCTTGAGTTAATTGTTTAATACTTGTTTTGTTAACAATTAAAGCCATTGCTTGGGGAATTTCACCCTCAGGCAATCTACATCGAAAATTAAATCTATCTTTTTCTTTAAAGTGTTCATCAACTAATACTCCACCAATTTCAATTATGCTTCCAAAATCGGTACTAGCACTAGATGATTCAATATCCCAAATAGCTAAATTCATATAACAATTATCCTTTAAAAGCTATGTTCTGATGGATGTTTAGATTATTTTTTGAGGACTAAGCAATTCGCATCTAAACAAGTAGCTTTTAGTTAGTAATAAATTTTGTAAGCATTTATAAACTAAAGTCAACTTATTTTATTCATTTCGTTAAATTTTTTTACTCTTCCTAAAAATAAATTTTGATACATAAGTAATTCCGTTCCTTCAATTTTAAAATCTTGAAATAAATTATCTACTGTACATAATAATATTACTCCTGAAGTAATATTTGTTTTATAAACAACATTATGGGCCAGGGTATACGCGCCTAATTGTAAAAAATAATCTTGAATGTAATCAACTTTTTTTGGTTTATTTGCTTGTTTAAAGTCTATAATTGCTTCTTTTCCTAAATAAACTCCTACAAGATCTGCTGTACCGGCATATTTTTCTGGATAGTGAAGTGTGGTTTCAATTCCAAATATTTCTTCTAATTTTCCTTTAATGCCTTTATTTATTATTTCTTTAGCCATATTTTTATACTGTTCATTACTTTCAAAAAAACTCTCATTAATTCGTCCTTTTAAAAAATCCTCAATATAAGAATGCATTGATGTACCTCTGCTAGATGCCTCAGTTTTAATTTTATTAGCTTGAACATAACCAACACGTTGCTTCCAATTCTCTAATGCTGCTTTGTCCTCCTCTGATTTGGTTGCTTGTAAAATAGAAGTAACACTTGGTAATTTTTCATCATCAAATAAATATTTTCTCATACCATTTTCAATGGATCTAGATGATTTTGGATAATTAAATTTATTATTCCACTTCATTGTGTCACTTATAAATGTATTTAATTTGAAAATGAAATTAATTTTTAAGTTGTTTTGAGTGGTCGACAAATTTTTCTACATTTTCAGTTTTGACAGCTTTTTCAACTTGCTCGGGATCTTTTATATTTTCTAAAGTTCTGGTGATTGATCTCGCATCTGTACCAAATGTATCTACAACCTTCATTGCATCTTCTAATTTTTTTCGAAGCAAAATTACATTATCAAAATGCTTTGCAAATCTTGTACTGATTGTTTTTAAGTGATTATAAATTTCTGTAGCACCCTTTTGGACTTTTAATGACTGAAATCCCATATGCAAAGATTGCAAATAAGCTGAAAGAGTGTTCGGGCCCATGATTACAATTTTATACTTTTTCATTAATTCTTGAGTTAGTAATTCTTTAGAACTAGGATCTTGGTAGTCAGTTAATTCTTTATATAAACTCTCAGTTGGTGCATATACAATTCCAAAATCTGTAGTTTTAGGTGGAACAATATATTTTTCATTCACACTTTTAGCTTTATCTTTAAAAGCCTTTGCTAATTTAATTCTAGCATCTGCCATTGCTTTTTTATCATCTTCTTGATGGGCATCATCTATTGCTTTAAATCTTTCTACGGGAAAATGACTATCTACTGGAACTAAAACATCTCCTTGAAGTTTTATAGCAAATTCTACATTTTCGGAAGTATCTTCTTTCATCTTAACATTTGAGATAAATTGAGAAGATGGCAACAAATCTTTTATTAAAGAGGCCAAACTAAATTCAGCGAGAGTTCCATACTTTTTAACTCCTGCTAAAATCTTATTAATACCATCCTGGCTTTTATTTAGATTTTCAACTTGAATATTAAAAGCAGAAACTTTTTCATTAACTGAAGTTAACGTTTGAGTCATATCTCTCGTCACATCTTTGGATAAACTATTAAAAGAACTAGACATACTATTAAATGAAGAGTTGATACTTTCCTTTAGGTTATTCAACTCTAGACTATTATCTTTTGGCTCTTCTTTATTTTTTCGCAAAGTAAGCAACAAGTAAATTACCACCCCCATAAGAGCTAAAATTATAAATGATAGCGAATCTTCCATAACAATCATAATACTATGATAATTTATTTACCAAGCAAGTTTATAATATTTTTAATACCTGATTTTCTTGAGGATAATTTTGAAATCATTAAGCATGCTTGAGATTTTAAAATTTGTCCATCTTTTAATATTCTTAGTTTATTTGCTTTTAATGTTTCTCCTGTACTAGTTATATCTGATACTATCTCTGAAGTTCCAGTGAATGGTGCTACTTCGGTACTTCCTAAACTTTTTATAAGTTTAAACTGTGTTACACCTCTTGAATATAAAAAGTCTCTTGTTAAATTTAAATATTTTGTACTAACTCTTAATTTTTTCTTCTTTTTATCTTTAAATTCAAAAGCAATTTCTTCAAGATCAGCTATTGTTTGAACATCAATCCAATCATCAGGTATTGCAATTACTAAATTGGCTTTTCCAAATTCGTACTTTTTAATAATTTTAATTTTATTTTGAATATTTTGTTCACTCTCTCTTAAAAGATCATAACCAGAAAAACCAATATCTAGAGAACCATCTCCTAAACTCTCTATTATTTCTCTTGCATGTAAATAAATAATTTTGATATTTTTTTTTCCAGAAATATATCCTACTAAATCCCTCTTGCCTTTTTCAGATGATAATTTCAATTTCATTTTTCTAAAAATATTTAAAACGTCGTTTCTTAGTCTGCCTTTACTTGGTATTCCAATTTTAATTAAATTACTCATATTTATATTCTTTAATTTCATTCTTAAATATTTCATTCATTTGATATAATAAATTTTTATCAAGAATATTTTTATAATTGTTCTTAATTCCTAAATTAAAAAATTTAATTTTTTCATTAGTTCCTTTTTTGTTAATAGCTTCAGGAAAACCTGAGGTGTCTTCTTCTTTTTTTAATTTATCAAAACTACAATTTTCAACACATTTTTTTGCTTTTTCTTTATCTATTAAGCTTGAATCATTTTTTAAATTTTTAATAAATTCTAAAATACTTATGAATGTTTCATATGTTTCTAGTTCTAGATCTTCATATCTTACTAAATGTACTGGAAAAGACTTATGATTTAACCAGGATTTATGATTAAGGCTCCAAGATAGCAAAGGTTGAAAACCAACATATCTGTTATCTTTTTTGGAGACTATTCCTCTTTTTTCATCTTTCATAAATTGTAAGGCCTCCTCTTTGCTTATTTGATAATGAGTAGCTAGAGAAGTAATAACATTTCTTGGATCTCTAATTAAATAAATTGCCCCTAAAGTATTCTGTGAGTTTGTAAAAGTATAATTATTTATTTTACAAAATGCGTTATGAGTTTTTAAAAATTTTACTTTTTTTGATTCATTAATTTTTTCTTGTTCTCTAATCCAATACTTTGCAGTGTCCTCAGGATTTTCAAATTTATCATCATAACTCTTAAAATTATTTTCACTTGGAAATGAATTTATATTTTTTAACAAATTAAAATTAAATGTTCCGTCAACTGAGAAGAAGTAACTACAAAGTAAAGATCTGAGCCATGTATTACCACTTTTAGGATATGATGCAATCCAGATAATCATGATAAATTAATCGCTGCCCCTACTGCAGGAACTTTTTTTATTGCTCCAAGATCTGAAATTAAATTGTCATATCTGCCACCATTGATTTCTATATTGTTTAATCTATTTTTAATATTAATCCTAAAAACCATACCAGTATAATATTCAAGCTCCCTTCCAAATGAGGATGAAAACTTTATATTTAACTTTTGATATTTATTTTTAGTAATGGGAAAATAATCTTTTTCTACCCTTAAATTTATTTTATTCTTTTTAAAAAAATTATTTAATTTAATTGCTGCTTTATCTATTGGACAATTTATATTTAAAAATTCTTTAATAATTTTAGAAACGTTTCGTCCTTTTTTGGTTCTTCTTGGATCCTTAATTTTATTATCAAACCTTTGAAGTATTTCATCAACTGTTCTACCAGAAATCATTTTAGATTGATTTTCATTTAACATTTTTTTGTATCTTTTCTTGTCTATCTCAACAACTGTTGGATCAACATCAGAATTTGTCTCTAATCTTTTTAATAAATCGTTGAAGTATTTTTCCCTCCAAAAATGTCTCTGAAGACGTAATCTCCACCTTTTTGGAATATCAAGTTTATTTAAAAGCACTTTAAATATTTCTACATTTCCAACAGTTAAACTTCCAGTTTTGTAACCAAAATTCTTTATTGATTTAATTGAGGTCTCTAAAATATTTTGATCGTCTTTCTTTTCATTTTTTGAACCTATAATTTCAAAACCAATTTGATTTCTTATAATTGAATTTTTTTTATTAAATGTTTTCCTAAAAGCCTGTCCCTGATAATAAACTTTTTCTGTATCTGTGGTTTTTCGACTTAAATATCTAATGCAAGATGCAATAGTTAAATCTGGTCTTAAACATAACTCTTTACCTTTTTGATCATTAAAAGAGAATAAAAATCTTTTAAAAGTTTCACCTGATCTTTCAACAATATGATTTGCCTCTATTACTGGAGGTAAATCAATATATTTAAAGCCTTTAGATTTTATAGATCTAAGGATACTTTCAGATAATTTTTTTGACTTCATCTATTAATTTCTCTTTAGGAATGGATTTGCTATTTTCACCCTTCTGTCCCTGAAGGTTCTTTATCGTAATTGTTTTGTCATTAAATTCATTTTCACCGCAGATTATAGCTACTGGTAATTCTCTCTTATTTGCTAGAGCCAATTGTTTGCCAAGGTTTTTTTTACTATCTAAAAATATTTCAGAATTGATATTATTTTCTCTTAAAATATTTAATATTTCATAGTAATTTTTCAAATATTTTCTATCCATTACACAAACCATTACTGGTTTCTGTTGTTCCATTGAAATTTGATCAAGTTGCATCATAGCAAATAAAAGACGGTCTATACCAAAACTAATACCAGTTCCTGGCACATCAACTCCTTTAAATCTTGATATCAATTTTGCATAAGCTCCTCCTGAACAAATACTTCCTATATCTACTTTTTTACCTTTGTTATTAGTAACTTCAAAATTAAGATTGGTCTCAATAATAAATCCATCGTAATAAGCTAATCCTCTAACTATTGTAAAGTTAGTTTCCACTTGATCTTTGTAAGGTCCCATTGCAAGTATTTCAAAAAAATCTTCTAATTCTTTAATTCCTTCTTGAGATAGTTGGTTTTTTAAATTATTTTTTAATTCTTTTAAATCTTTGATCTTTAAAAAATTTAAAATTTTAGATGCTTGTTCATCATTTAAATTAGCACCTTTAGTAACAGCGCCACTTGAATCTTTTCTTTCCTTTTTAAGTAAATCTTCAACACCTTTTAAACCAAAACCTGGTTTATCAAGTTTATCGATTGCCCTAATTACCTTTAATTGTTTTTCCTCTGGGATATTTAAATCATTAATTAAACCTTGAATTATTTTTCTATTACTTACATTGATACTAAATTGTCCACTTTTTAAACCACAATCTAATAAGGTACTTGAAACTAAATTACATAACTCAACATTTGCTTGTGATGGGTCTACGTTTCCAATTATGTCAAAGTCAGCTTGTGTAAATTCCCTAAATCTTGCATTGCCAGGCTTTTCATTTCTAAAAACATTTTGAATTGCATAACGTTTATAAATTGAAGGAAGTTCTTGATTATTTTGAGCAACAAATCTCGCTAAAGGACTTGACAAATCATAACGTAACGTAATGTTTTTATCTCCATCCCTAAATGAAAATACATCAGAAATGGCATTATCTTGATCTTCACTTAAAAAAGATCCTATATTTTCACTTACTTCAAAAGAAGGTGTTTCAAGAGCCTCTGCTCCGTACTTAATAAAGTTTCTCTCAATTGCTTTTAAAAGCTTTTTTTTGAGTAAAATTTTCTTTCCCCACCTATCTTCAAATCCTGATGGTAAACTAGGTATTAATTTTTTATCTTTATTCATTTTTTGGTACCCTGGCTTGGGATCGAACCAAAAACTAAAGTTCCACAAACTTTCGTGATAACCATTTCACCACCAGGGCCTATATTTATTTTATACTAATTGTTGTTAAATTAAAATTTTTAAATAATTAAATAGCTAGCGAGCAGCCAGCATGGAAATGATGTCTGTGAGTTTTTCTTGTTCTTTTAAAATATTTAATCATTGGGAGCTAAATAGCATTAAATTAAATTATTGCAAGTACGATTTGTATAGGAATTAATAAAGCTTAAAAGAAAGCTTTAAAATCCCTATACAATTATTTGAATTAGAATTAAGAGGTTTTTTGCAGTTTTACTGCGGAAGGACCTTTATCTCCATCTTCAACTTCAAATGTAAGTTCGTCACCTTCGTTTAAGTATCTTAAACCTGCATCTCTTACAGCTGAAGCATGCACGAATACATCTTTTTCTTTATCTTCTCGTTCAATGAAACCATAACCTTTTTTTCCATTAAACCATTTTACTTTACCTTTTAGACTCATTTTACTCTTTCTTTTTATTGTTAGTACTTAAGCTAATTATTAGCTTGGTGACTTGTTAATAGATTTTAAAATTTATTGCAAGTTTATAATTGTTTAAAAATGCTTATTAAGGTGGGTCCCCCTGGAAACGAACCAGGTCCTAACGCTTTTCAGGCGTTCGTGCGCACCAGCTACACCAGAGACCCAATAATTTAAAATCTAAATATAATTCTTCCCTTGGTCAAATCATAAGGAGTAACTTCAACTGTAACATTATCTCCTTGCAAAACTCTAATACGATTTTTTCTTAATTTCCCTGCTGCGTGTGCAGTTATTATATGATCATTCTCTAACTTAACTCGAAACATTGCATTTGGAAGGAGATCTATAATTTTTCCTTTGAATTCAAGTGTATCTTGTTTTGCCAAATTTAACCTCTTTACATTCTAGATTTAATACTTTGAGTATGAGCAAATAGTTTTTCATACTCAGAGAGTTTTATAGCTTGATTCCCAATTTTTTCTACCCCTAATTTACTAAGAGTAACAATAGAAATTTTTTTAATAAATTCGTTTATACTTAAACCTGAACTAAATTTTGCGCTTCCGCTTGTGGGAAGAATATGATTGGTTCCAACGGTGTAATCACTTAAGCTCATCGGCGTATACTTGCCATTACAGATACTACCAACATTATATATTTTATTTAAATATTTTTTGTAATTCTTTACATTAATTTCTAAGTGTTCTGGAGCAATTAAGTTTATTGTATTTATAATTTCTTTGTCATTTTTAATTATTATATTTATTCCATGATTTTTAAGAGATCGATTGGCTATTCTTTTTCTAGGTAATGACTTTATTATTTTTTTTATAGCAAGATTTACTTTTGGTAATATTTTCTTATCTTTTGTTAATAAAATACATTGGCTATTTGGATCGTGCTCTGCTTGTGAAACTAAAGAAGTGGCAATTTGATTTATATCAGTAAATTTGTCAGCAACTACACATATCTCAGAAGGTCCTGCAAACATGGACTCTGTTCCAACAATTTTGCCTGATATTTGTCTTTTAGCTTCAGCAACAAATTTATTTCCAGGCCCAACTATTTTATCAACATTTTGAATATAAGCTAGGCTAGCTATAGCTTGTGCTCCACCCATAAAGTATATTTCTTTGATGCCAACTTTTTTAGCAGCATACATTACTGCTGGATCAAGCTTTGGAGTTGCAAGAATAATTTTTTTTACATTTGATACCTTTGCAGGTATTGCATTCATTAATAGAGAAGACGGTAGATTTGCAGGTACATAAATTCCAACAGTCTGTATCGGAACTAAATTGTACTGAAGTTTATTTTTATATTTGTCTAAGTAATAAATATTTTTTAAATTTTTTTTCTGTAGCATATGAAACTTCATTATTCGGTTATACGCAAAATCTATAGAGCTTTTAATTTCTTTGTTGAGATTTTTTACAGATTTATTGATTATTTTTTTTGGTAATGTAATTCTTGCATTTTTACTATATTTAATCTCATATTTTATTAACGCTTTTTTTTTTTGTTTTTTAATATCTGCTATTATTCTTGATACTTTTGTAAAATTAGCTGTATCTAACTTCCTTCTACGATCTAAAATTATTTTAAGTTTTTTATAGTAATTTGATGTTTTGCTATCAATTTTTATCATTAATTTTTTGATCCTCAAGTGTAACTTCAATTATTTCTGCGATAAGAGTTATAATTACATTATTTAAAAATAACAGTGTTATTTCATAATTTTCTTCCTTCTTGAAAAGATTAATTGAAATTAATTCAATGATTTTATCATTATTATTTTGATTAATATTCTTTGATTTAGAGGCATTAATGTAATCAAATTTTAGAATACTATTAATTTTTTTTTCTTTCTTAATGCCTTCTTTATTAAATCTTTCTATTAATAATAGGAAAATCTGATTATTTTTTAAAAATTTAATATCACTAATTTTTATTTTAGACTCTGAGCAAATTGCTGAAATGGTATTTAAACCTTGTTGGTCTTTTGCAATTATTTTTTTTAAGAACTTACTTGCCATTAAGTTAATCTTTTAATTTTTACTCCTACTTTTTGCAATTTCTTTTCAATTTTTTCATACCCTCTATCCAAATGATAAATTCTATTAATTGTTGATTTGCCTTTAGAGACTATTGCAGCTAACACTAATGCTACAGAAGCTCTTAAATCACTCGACATTAGCTCAGCTCCTATAAACTGTGTATTTCCCTCAATGATTGCCCTGTTCTCTTTAATTAAAATTTTAGCTCCTAGTCTTCTTAATTCGGCGACATGCATAAATCTATTTTCAAAAATACTTTCAGTTATTGAGCTTCGTCCTTTAGCTTTACATAATAAAACCATGAATTGGGCCTGTAAATCAGTGGGAAAATTTGGATATTCCTTAGTAATTATACTATTAATATTTTTAATATGTTTAGGTCCCTTAATATGAATTTCATTTTTTGATGTTTTAATTTTAGCGCCAGTTTTTTTTAAAATATTAATTTCAGTCTGAATAATTTTAGGATTGAAATTTTTTATCTTTAAATCTCCATTTGAAATTGTTGCTGCTACACAAAATGTTCCAGTTTCAATTCTGTCACCCATTACTGAATATCTAGTTTGATTTAAAGACTCAACTCCAATAATTTGGCACGTCCTTTTTCCTATCCATTTAATTTTTGCACCTCCTGAATTAAGGAAATTTGTTAAATCTTTAATTTCAGGTTCAATAGCACAATTTTTTAGAGTAGTTTTACCTTTAGCAAGACAGGCAGCTATAATTGTATTTTCTGTAGCTCCTACACTTATCTTAGAAAATTTAATTTGAGTGCCCTTAAGCTTACCTTTTGAACTTGCGTGAATGTAACCTTTTTTAATTTCATATTTCATACCAAGTTTTTTTAGAGCATTTAAATGAAAATTTACTGGTCTAGCTCCTATCAAACAACCGCCCGGGAGAGATGTAATTGATTTATGATATTTTGAAATCATCGGCCCCAATACTAAAATACCTGCTCTCATGGTTTTGACTAATGAATAAGAGGCAAGATATTTTGAATTTTTAATACGAGATATTCTTACATTTTTTTTATTATTATAAATTTGAATTTTTGAACCAAGAGATTTCAATAGATTAAGCATTGTATCAATATCTTTTACCCTCGGTAAATTTTCAATTACTACAGCGTTATCAAAAAGAAGAGTTGATGCTAAAATTGGTAGGGCAGCATTTTTAGAACCTTGAATGTTGATCTGTCCTTTAATTCTACAAGGACCACTAATCAAAAATTTATCCATTTTTTTTTATTTTTGCTACCTGTATAGTTGTTTGTCCCTGATACTTACCATTTTTAGATTTATATGTTGTTTCGGGAGGACTATCTGATTTGAAAAATAAAAATTGAGCTATTCCCTCATTTGAATAAACTTTTGCTGGATTTGGAGTAGTATTTGATAACTCAATCACGATATTACCTTCAAACTCATTTTCTATTGGAGTTACATTGCAAATTATACCTGTTCTAGCATATGTGCTTTTGCCAACACAAATACATAAAACATCATTTGGAATTCTAAAATACTCTATAGTCTTTGCCAACACAAAAGAGTTAGGAGGAATTATGCAAAAAGGTCCTTTTCTCTCTATAAAATTATCATCAGAAAAACTTTTTGGATCTACTAATGATGAATTAACATTTGTAAATATTCTATATTCATCAGAAATTCTAACATCATACCCCATACTACTTAAACCATAAGATATTTTACCTTCTGAGACTTGATGATCTAAAAACGGTTCAATCATATTATGTTCTTTACACATTTTTTTTATCCAAGTATCCGGTTGAATTGACATTGTTATTTTTTATTTTTTTTTTGTTTTTTTTGAAAAAGTTTTCTTTTTCTTAAATTTTTACGCATAGCATTTTCTAATTTACTTAATTTATCTTTTGTACTTTTCATAATAATTATTTTTTATCTGGATTTGTAAGATGATCTAATGTGATTACTTGATCCAATGGGATAGATTTGTCTTGTTCTTTCTCTTTTATATTTCCTGACTTTGCTTGCTTCTTTGCTCTTTTTTCAGCAAGTTTTTTTTCACGTTTAGCTTGCTTTTCCATAGCCTTTGCTCCACGTGTGCTTTTATAATCGTAGTGAATTCCCATAGCATTTCCTTAGTTAGATATAACCTATTTTTAAAAAAAAAAAATGGCAATAATTTGAAAAATTATTATTTATACACTAAATTTGTTTTTTTTGCCCCTATAGTTAAATGGCATAACGTGACCATGGTAAGGTTAAGTTTCAAGTTCGATTCTTGGTGGGGGCACCATCATCTACAAAAAAAAATTTTCTTACTCCAAAACCTAGAAATATTAAAACAACAAATCCTATAATCGGTAAGTATATCTCTTTCGTAATTAGCATATCTATAAAATTTGGAAATTCCAAATTTTTATCAATTATTTTTTCTAATCCACTTCCTAAAGATACCCAAACAAATACTTGGGGAAACATTCCTATTAAGGTGCCAAAGAAATAATTGTTAAATATTTATTACTTATTTTTTTTCCGCTTATAAGTGATTTGAACTCATCATTCTTAGAAAGACTAGATATTTTAACTTTCATCAAACTGTTAATTTTTTTCTTCCCTTTGATCTTCTTCTTGCTAATAATTTTCTTCCACCCTTTGATTTCATTTTTGATCTGAAACCATGTCTTCTTTTTCTTACTAATCTACTTGGTTGGTATGTTCTTTTCATAATATCTTAATAAAATCTTACTAAAATTTCGGTAGTTATAAGAAATAAGTATAATAAAGTACAGCTAAT
>CACFZX010000017.1:0-23287 GCA_902570905.1 uncultured Pelagibacteraceae bacterium | reverse complement strand
TAAAATATTTTTTAATATCATCTCAAATAGTAAATCATATACCAGTGAATACGTTAACAATAGAAAAAATTTTGATAAAATTGTAATTTTATTATTTGAATTTCTGAACTCAAAAAGTATAAAAATTGATGAAATCACCAATATTTTTGTTAATCAGGGAGTTGGAAAATTCTCTGGTATCAGGGCATCTTTGGCTATAGTTAAAGGACTTAGATTTGCAAATAAGGTTGATATATATGGCTATAATTCAGATCAAATAAAAGATTATGGGTATGAAAAAATTATTGATTTATTTAATAATGGCCACTTAAAAAAAAATTTGATTAAACCATATTATTCGAGTTAAAATACAAAAAATGTCATCAACAATTGAAGATAAGTGCATTGCAAAAGGCGTTAAATTAACTGAGCAAAGAAAAATAATTGCGAAGGTCATATCTGAGTCTAAAGAACTTTATGGAGAGTCAGATCACCCAGATGTCGATGAACTTTATAATAGAGTATCAAAGATAGACTCTAAAATAAGTATTGCTACGGTATATAGAACTGTCAAGTTATTAGAAGAATCAGGAATATTAACTAAACATGATTTTAAAGGTGGCAAGGCAAGATATGAGCAAATAAACGAAAGTCATCATGATCATTTAATTGATATTAAAACTGGCGAAATTATAGAATTTGTTGATGAAGAAATTGAAATTTTGCAGAAAAAAGTTGCAGATAAATATGGATATAATTTAGTTGACCATAAGTTAGAATTGTATGGTGTAAAAAAAAAACCTTAATTAATGGAAAAAAGAATATTTATTAAAACTTTTGGATGTCAAATGAATGAGTACGACTCTAATAGAATTTATGATACAGTAAAAAAAATTGGTTATTTAAAAACTGATAACAAAGAAAATGTAGATTGTTATATTATTAACACATGCCATATTAGAGATAAAGCAAAAGAAAAAGTCTATCATGAAGTTGGTAGAATTAGAGAAATTTATAAATCAAGAAATAAACCAATTACAATTATTACTGGTTGTGTCGCTCAAGCTGAAAATGAAGAAATGTTAAAGAGAGAGCCTTACATTGATATGGTTGTTGGACCTCAATCTTATCATAAAATAAATAGCTTAATTAAAAACTTTGAAATTGGAAAAAAAATAGAAGAAACAGAATTTGATGTAGTTAATAAATTTAATTATTTAGATAGTACAGAAAATGATAATTCAAATGTGTCTGCATATCTTACAATTCAAGAAGGATGTGATAAGTTTTGTAACTTTTGCGTAGTACCTTTTACTAGAGGCCCAGAGTACTCAAGGCCATTTGATAAAGTTATGTTAGAAGCTGAGAAATTAGTTAAAAACGGAGCAAAAGAGATTATTCTTCTTGGTCAAAATGTTAATGCTTATTCTTATAAAGATCAAAATAAGGAGTATAGACTCTCTAATTTAATAAATAATTTAGAAAAATTTTCAGAGATTGATAGAATAAGATATACCACATCTCATCCAAGAGATATGACGGATGATTTGATTGATTGTTATTCAACTAGCAAGAAGTTAATGCCGTTTGTTCATTTACCAATTCAAAGTGGCTCAAATAAAATGTTAAAACTTATGAATAGAAAACATAAAGTTGAAACTTATATTAAAATTTATGAAAATCTTAAAAAAATAAATCCTGAAATTGAATTTTCTAGTGATTTTATTATTTCTTACCCTGGTGAAACCGAAAATGACTTTTTAGAAACTTTAGATTTTATTAAAAATTTTAGATTTATAAACTCATTTTCATTTATTTTTAGCCCTAGACCAGGAACAAAGGCATCAACATTAAAAGAAATAAAAAATGAAGTTTCAAAAGAAAGATTAATAAAAATTCAAGAACAATTATCTATACATCAACTAAGTATTAATAAATCTTTCATAAATAATTCTATTGATGTGCTTGTAGAAAATGAAATAATTGGTCAAAATAAATTATTTGGAAGAAATAAATATATGAATTCAGTTATATTTCATGGAAATAAAAAATATTTAGGTAAAATAGTAAAAGTTGAGATTGAAAAAGTAAATCGGAATACTCTATTTGGAACAACTAATGAAAAAAGAGAGTTTCTAAATTGAGAAATATTGCTCAAAAAAAACTTAAATCTGATTTAAAGTATGTTTATGCTGAGAATGATACGTTAAGCATAATTTTCCAAAGCAATGAGAATCTACTAGGAGTAGTTGGTGAATTTAATAATAATTTAAAGGAACTTGAAAAACTTACTAATACAAATATTTATTCTAGAGGCAATTCAATTTTAGTCAAAAGTACCACGAAAAATAATGAAATTATTAAGAATGCTATTAAATTTTTAAATGATAGATTTATAATTAATGGATCAATTGAAAAAAAAGATATAATTTCATCAATTAATAATTTCATGATTAACGAAAAAATAAGTTCTGAAAAAAATTTGGAATATATAATTAAAACTCCAAAGAAATCGGTAATTCCAAGATCAGAGAAACAAAAAAATTATGTTAGAGCTTTAAAGGAAAAAGAAATTATTATTTCATCAGGACCTGCAGGAACTGGGAAAACATTTTTAGCAGTAGCTGTAGGGTTAACAATGTTACTAGAAAAAAAAATCGAAAGAATTATTTTATCTAGGCCTGCAGTTGAAGCAGGAGAGAGATTAGGTTTTTTGCCAGGCGATATGAGAGAAAAGGTAGATCCATATCTTAGACCATTATACGACTCACTATATGACCTTTTAGATTTTGAAAAAATTCAAAAAAAAATTGAAGTTGGAGATATAGAAATTGCACCTTTAGCTTTTATGAGAGGTAGAACTTTAAAAAATTCATTTGCAATTTTAGATGAGGCACAAAATGCAACAGATACTCAAATAAAAATGTTTTTAACACGAATAGGAGAAAATTCTAAAATTGTTATTAATGGTGATCCATCTCAAATTGATTTACCAAATAAATCATTATCAGGTTTAAGTCGCTCAAAGAAATTAATTGGTCATCTAGATGAAATTTCGGTTGTAGATTTTGATCACAAGGATGTTGTTAGACACCCTTTAGTATCAAAAATTGTTAAGGCATATGCAGATCAAAATAATGATTAATGATAAAAACTAATGTAATTTTAGATAATAAAAAATGGCAAAAATATATAAAAAATCCCTCTATTTACATCAAAAATAAATTTAACAAACTTTCAAAAGTTAGAGCTTTTAATATTAACAAAGAATTTTCAATATTGTTAACTGATAATAAAAATATGAAATTTTTAAATAATAAATTTAGAAAAAAAAATATTCCAACGGATGTTCTTTCATTTCCAATTAAAAATTTATTTAATAACAAAAATTATATTGGTGATATAGCAATTAGTTATGACATAATCAATCAAAGATCAAAAAAATCAAATTTTTATATTGAATTCGATAAAATTTGGATACATGGTTACCTACATTTAATGGGATATGATCATAAAAATATAAGGGATTTTAATAGAATGAATAAAAAAGAAAATTTAATTTTAAATTATTTAAATAAAAAAGGATAAATTGATATTACAAAATAGATTATTAATATTTTTTCTCCCAATTATTCTTGGTATTATTTCTTCATTCAGTCTGCCGCCTTATAATTTTTTCTTTATTAATTTTATTACTTTTCCGTTATTATTTATTTTTTTAATTTCTAACTACAAAAAAGGTAAAATAGTATCTTTTTGTATTGGTTGGATATTTGGTTTTGGTTACTTTATTTCCAGTTTATATTGGTTAACTCATTCTTTGACTTTTGATGAAATTTATAAACCTTTGATACCATTTGCTCTAATTTTAATTCCATTATTTCTTGGTATTTTTTATGGATTAGCAACGTTAATCTCTTCAATGTTTAATTTAAATAATAAGATTTCCTCAATTTTAATTTTTTCAATAATTTTTGGATCAGTTGAATATATTAGAGGCTTTGTTTTGAGTGGCTTCCCTTGGAATCTAATTGTATTTTCTTTAACTGAATATTTACCTATGATTCAGATTTTATCATTAGTAGGGACCTACTCTCTGAATTTATTAGTAATAAATATTTTTTTAATACCTTCTGTAATTTTTTTTAAATATAGAAAAAAAGAAAAATTAATTTTTATTTTTTCAACTTTATTATTATTAATTTTTAATTATTTATATGGTTCATCAATTTTAAAAAAAGATCTTTCAGTTAAAAAGACAGATTTAAACTTTTTAGTCAAAATCGTCTCTCCTAAAATTGAAATCAATAAATTTTTTCAAAATTATGATTCTTATGAATTAATTGAAGAATTAATAAAACTTAGCAGTCCAAATAAATTTGAAAACTCTATTTTTATTTTTCCAGAAGGTACTTTTGCATCAGTGTATCTAGATGATCTGCATCAATATAACCAATTATTTTCAAACAATTTTTCAGAAAACCATAAGATAATTTTAGGCATTAACAGAGCTGATAACAACAAGGTTTATAATTCTATGGCTGTTATTGATAAAGACACAAATATATTACAAATATATGATAAAAATAAACTTGTTCCTTTTGGAGAGTTTCTCCCTTTAGAAAGTTTATTAAACAAATTTGGTTTAAAAAAAATAACTCCAGGTTACGGCTCTTTTTCAAAAAGTTTTGAAAGGGAAATAATTGAAATTAATGGAATTAATTTCCTTCCATTAATCTGTTATGAAATAATTTATTCTGGTAAATTAAATCATTCAAAAACTGATTTTGATTTAATATTAAATATTTCCGAAGACGGTTGGTTTGGAAATTCTATAGGACCATATCAACATTTTTCACATTTGATTTTTAGATCTATAGAGGAGGGAAAAAATTCTATTCGTTCCACTAATAATGGAATATCTGCATTCATTAATTTTAAAGGTGAGATAATTAATAAAATTGAATCAACCGACAGGGGAGTAATTGAAATTAGAAGTTTAAAATTTACAAAAAAAACCTTTTTTAGTTCGCACGGTAACAAGATCTTCTTTTATTTCTTGTTAATTTATATTAGTTTAATTTTTTTTTTAAAAAAGAAAGGGAGTTAAGATGAAAAAAAATTATTTATTTACTAGCGAGTCAGTTTCAGAAGGACATCCAGATAAAGTTTGCGATAGAATATCAGACATGGTTGTAGATAGCTATTTAGGTGCAGAACCACAATCAAGGGTAGCATGTGAAACATTAACAACAACAAATAAGGTAGTTTTAGCAGGAGAAGTCAGAGGACCTGAAATTAAAAAAGACGATTTAATTCAAAAAGTCAGAGAATGTATTAAAGATATTGGTTATGATCAAGATGGTTTTAGTTGGAGAGACACTACTAAGATTGAAACACATTTACACTCTCAGTCAGCAGATATAGCTATGGGCGTAGACTCATCTGGAAATAAAGACGAAGGTGCTGGAGACCAGGGAATTATGTTTGGATATGCGTGTAACGAAACCGATGTTTTAATGCCAGCGCCAATTCATTACTCACATAGAATTTTAAGATTAATGGCTGAAGATAGAAAATCTGGAAAGCTCAAAGGAATAGAACCTGATTCAAAAAGTCAAATTACAATTGAGTACAAAGATGGTTTACCTAATGCTGTAAAATCAGTAGTAATCTCTACACAACATTCTAAAGATGTTAATTTAGCAAAAGTCAAAGAGCTCTGTATGCCATATATTGAGAGATCTATTCCAAAAAATTTATTAGGAAATCTTGATGAAAAAGAGATTTATATAAATCCTACAGGTAATTTTGTAATTGGTGGACCAGATGGAGATAGCGGATTAACAGGAAGAAAAATAATTGTTGATACTTATGGAGGTGCTGCACCTCATGGAGGAGGAGCATTTTCTGGAAAAGATCCTACAAAAGTAGATAGGTCTGCTGCTTATGCGTCAAGATATTTAGCAAAGAATGTTGTTGCCTCTAAAATTGCTGACAAATGTTTAATTCAACTTGCTTATGCTATTGGTGTGTCAAAACCTTTATCAATATATGTTGATCTTTTCGATAATGATGAAGAAAAAAATAAACATGTAGAAAAATTGATAAGTGAAAATTTTGACTTAAGTCCTAGAGGTATAAGAGAAATGCTTGGATTAAATAAACCAATATATGAGCAAACTGCTGCCTATGGACACTTTGGAAGAGAATATGGCTCTAATGGCTCATTTTCATGGGAAAAAACAGATAAAGCCAATGTTTTTAGCAAGTAATTAACATTGAAAATTAGATAAAAATACCTATATTCAATTTACATTGTTGAAATTTCAAAATGGGCTTCGGCCCATTTTTTTTTGGAGAAAAACAAAATGTTAAACAGAAGAGCTGACAAATTAGAATTACTGAGAATAGCTGAAGCTGTTGCTTTAGAAAAATCAATAGATAAAGAATTAATTATTGACTCTATGGAAAATGGTATTGCAAAAGCAGCAAAATCAAAATTTGGATCTGAAAATGAAATTAAGGTCTTGATCGATAGAGAAAATGGTGAAATTGGAATTTACAGAAAACTAACTATTGTTGAAAAACCTGAAAACTCAAATATTGAAATTAGTTTAGAACAGGCATCAAAAATGAACAGTGATAACAGTAATAAAAAAATTGGAGACGAGGTTTTGCAACCCCTGCCATCATTCGATTTTGGTAGAATTGCAGCTCAAACAGCAAAACAGGTTATAAATTTTAATGTAAGAGAAGCAGAACGAGAAAGACAATTTAATGATTTCATTGATAAGAAGGACACAGTTTTAAGTGGCATCGTTAAAAGATTAGAATTTGGAAATGTAATTGTAGATCTTGGAAGAACAGAGGCAATAATTCAAAAAAATGAGATGATCCCAAGAGAAAACATAAAAGCTGGAGACAGAGTAAAAGCTTACTGTTTGGATGTAAGAAGAGAACCAAGGGGTCAGCAAATATTTTTATCACGTGCTCATCCTAAATTTATGGAAAAATTATTTATTCAAGAAGTTCCAGAGATATACGATGGATTAATTGAAATTAACTCTTCTGCTAGAGATCCAGGTAGTAGAGCAAAAATATGTGTTAAAGCAATAGATACTTCATTAGATCCTGTTGGGGCATGTGTGGGAATGAGAGGAAGTAGAGTTCAAGCTGTAGTCAATGAACTTCAAGGTGAAAAAATTGATATAGTTAATTGGTCAGAAGACCCAGCGGTATTTGTTTCAAATGCACTTTCCCCAGCTATTGTTCAAAGAGTTAACGTCGACAATGAATTTAAAAAATTAGATGTGATATTAACAGAGGAAAATTTAAGTAAAGCGATAGGTAGAAGAGGCCAAAACGTAAGACTTGCAACAAAACTTTTGAATTATGAAATAAATATTCTTACAGATCAGGAGGACTCTGAAAGAAGACAAATTGAATTTAAGGAAAAAACTGACAATTTTGTAAAAAATTTGGAACTAGATGAAACACTTGGTCAATTGTTAGTTGCTGAAGGATTCTCATCAATTGATGATATTAAAGATAGTCAGCCAGAGGCTTTGACAAAAATTGAAGGTATTGAGGACGATACAGCGAAAGAATTAATACAAAGAGCTCAAGAGTTTCATCAAAAAGATCAAGAAGAAATTACAAAAAAAATAAGAGATTTAGGTCTTGAAAATGATCTTATAAATCATTCAGGATTAACACCTGGTATGCTTGTGACTTTAGGAGAGCAAAAAATATTAACTCTGACAGATTTCGCTGACCTTTCTTCTGACGAATTAACAGGCACATATGATATAGTTAAAGGTGAAAGAATAAAGATTAAAGGATATCTAGAAGATTTTGCTTTATCAAAAAAAGAGTCAGATGATCTAATAATGACTGCTAGAGAAAAAGCATATAAAGATTGAGAGATGATAAATGGAAAAAAAAAAATTAAAATTATCTATTTCTGGAAGTTCCAAAAAAACTATAAACAATATTGAACTTGCAAAATCACAAGGTAAAAACTCAGTAATTATAGAAAAAAAACAAAAGTTTGGTAATAAAACATCATTCCATAAGAACCAGACACAGACTAAAAATTTTAAACCTAAGCAAAACTTTAAGTTTAAAGAAGAAAATTTTATTTCACCCGCCAAATCAAATGATTTTGAAAAAAGGAAATTAGCAGAACAAAGAGCTACAAAAAGATTAAAAGGTGAACCAGTACAAAAGGGAAAAATAGGATCTAAAAGAAGAGAATTAAAATTGACAGTATCAAGAGCTTTAAGTGATGAAGATATAGAACTTAAAGGTAGAAGCCTTGCCTCTTATAAAAGAGCTAAACAAAAAGAGAATAAAGAACTCAAAAAAGGTGAATTAAAAGATAATTTAAAACCGATCAAAAGGGACGTTAATATTCCAGAAGTAATTACTATAAGAGAGTTAGCAAATAGAATGGCAGAGCAATCAAGTTCTTTAATAAAAAAATTACTTGGTATGGGAGTTACAGCAACAATAAATCATAATATTAATGCAGATATTGCAGAATATTTAGTTCAGGAATTTGGACACAACCCGATAAAAGAGCAAAAAGCAGAAGAAATAATAAAAAAAATTAAAGATGTTAAATCTGAAAATCTTAAGAGTCGTCCACCAATTATAACTGTAATGGGCCATGTTGATCATGGAAAAACATCAGTTTTAGATTCATTAAGAAAAACAAATGTAGTTTCAGGTGAATTTGGAGGGATTACTCAACATTTAGGAGCATACCAAATAGAATACAATAATAATAAAATTACTTTTATAGATACACCCGGACATGCGGCTTTTACTGAAATGAGAGCAAGAGGTTCAAAATTAACTGATATAGTTATATTAGTTGTAGCCGCCGATGACGGTGTTAAACCACAAACTATAGAGTCTATAAAACATGCAAAAGCTGCAAAAGTTCCAATAGTAGTTGCAATTAATAAATGTGATCTCCCAGATTCAGATCCACAAAAAATAAAAAATCAACTTTTAGAACATGAATTAATTGCTGAGGAGCTTTCGGGAGATACGCTTATGGTTCAAATTTCAACTAAAGAAAATAGAAATATTGATAAATTAATAGAGTCAGTTTTACTTCAAGCTGAGCTTTTAGATTTGAAATCAGACTTTGACTTGAAGGCAAATGGTATAGTTTTAGAGTCAAAAATAGATATTGGTAGAGGACCAATTGTAAATATTATAGTTACATCAGGGACTTTAAAAAAAGGAGATTATTTTGTCAGTGGATTAAAATGGGGCAAGGTTAGAGCTCTTATAAATGATAATGGTGAAAATATTGATACTGCAAATCCCTCAACTCCAGTAGAAGTTTTAGGTATTAATGGAGCAGCAAAAGCAGGAGATGATTTCCTCGTATTAGAAAATGAAAAAGAGGCTAAATCTTTATGTGAAGCTAGAGTAATTGAAACTCAAAAAGGTAAAAATCCTTTAACATTTGTTACCCAAGACTCAGCTTTTCAAGATAAAATTTCAGAAGAACTTAATATTATAATTAAGTCAGATGTTCATGGATCCTCTGAAGCAATTAAAAATGCAATATCCCAAATAAAGCATGAAGAAGTGAAGCCTAAAATTATATTATCTGATATAGGAATGATTACAGAAACAGATGTAAGTCTTGCAAAAGCATCTAATGCCATACTCCTAGCTTTTAATGTTAAACCAAATAAAGAAGCAAAAAAATTAGCAGAGAAGGAAAAAATAAATGTAAATTCATTTAATATAATATATGAACTACTAGATTTTACTAAGAAAAAAATGTCTGGTTTACTTACACCAGACGTTCAAGAAAAAATTATTGGATCAGCTGAGGTATTAGAAATATTTAAAGTTTCCAAAGTTGGAAAGGTTGCTGGATCAAAAGTAATTGAAGGTGAGATATCCCAAGAAAGTGATGCTCGAATAATAAGAGATGGAGCGATTATATTTACAGGAAAAATTGGTTCACTTTTTAGAGAAAAAAATCAAACTAAACAAGTAGCTGAGGGTTTAGAATGTGGAATTACAGTAAAAAATTTCACTGAGTTTCAAAAAAAAGATATAATTGAAGTATACAATTCTACAGTTATAGAAAGACAAATTTAAACATGAGCAAACTAGGAAAAACAGTAACTCAAAGACAATTAAGAGTTGGTGAAATGGTTAAACAAGCTTTAGGAATGATTTTTTTAAGGGGGGGAAGCAAAATTGCCAAACTTAGAGACAAAAGAGATAACGGTAACAGAAGTAAGAATGAGCCAAGATCTCAAGATTGCCAAAGCCTTTGTGTTACCACTCGGTGGAAAAAATTCACATGAAATCGTTGAAAAACTAAAGGAATTTTCATTTGTAATAAGAAAAGTCTTGTCAAAAAAAATAACTATGAAATACCTACCAAAAATTTTATTTGTTAAAGACGAGTCTTTTGATTATGCCGAAAAAATTGAAAACTTAATAAAACAAACTAATAAACAAGGAATGTAATGAAAAAGAAAAGTAAAGAACTAGCTATTCATGATAAAGATACTGGTTCATCAGAAGTTCAAATAGCTCAACTAACTGATAAAATAGAAAATTTATCAAAACATATTAAACAATATAAAAAAGATAAACATTCTTCAGTGGGACTGTTGAGAGCAGTTAATAGAAGAAAAAAATTATTAGATTATTTGAAAAAAAATAAACTAGATTCATATAAAAATGTTTTATCGAAATTAAATTTAAGGAAGTAAATGTTCAAAATAGTAAAAAAAGAAGTAGAAATAGCAGGAAAAAAAATAAGTTTAGAAACAGGTAAAATTGCAAGACAAGCGGATGGAGCAATAATAGCCAGATGTGGAGAAACAGTTGTTTTAGCAACTGTTGTTGGAGCAAAAAAAATAAATCCAGATATGGATTATTTTCCATTATCAGTTAATTATCAAGAAAAGTATTATGCAGCTGGAAAAATACCTGGTGGATATTTTAAAAGAGAAGCCAGACCAACTGAAAGTGAAACATTAATTTCAAGATTAATAGATAGACCTATAAGACCATTATTTCCAGATGAGTTTAAAAATGAAGTACAATTATTACCAACAGTAATATCTTACGATAAAGAAAATGAAGCTGATATATTATCAATTATTGCTTCATCTGCAGCTTTAGCAATATCAGGTATGCCATTTATGGGACCTGTCGGAGCTTCTAGAGTTGGTTTTATAGATGGCAATTATGTTCTTAATCCATCAAAAAAAGAATTAGAAAATTCAAAATTGGATCTTGTTGTTGCAGGAACAAAAGATGCAGTATTAATGGTTGAATCTGAAACAAGCGGATTAACTGAAGAGCAAATGTTAAATGCAGTTAAATTTGGTCATGAAAATTTCATACCAGTAATTAAAATGATCGAGGAACTTGCTGCAGAATGTAAAAAACCTGATTGGATTGTAGAAAAAAAAGATTTATCAGAAGTTAAGAAAAAACTTGAAGATGAATTTACTGATGAATTAAAAAAAGCTTTTTCTATAAGAGATAAACAAGAAAGATCAAATTTAATTTCTGAAATAACTGACAAAGCGAAAAAATTGTTTGAAGATAATGAAAATTTTACAGATTTAGATGTGAACTCTGAGCTCAAAAATTTAGAAAAAAGAATAGTTAGAACAGATATATTAAAGAACAAAAAAAGAATAGATGGAAGAGGTCTTTCAGATGTAAGACCAATCATGTGTGAAGTGGGAATTTTACCAAGAACACACGGGTCGGCACTTTTTACAAGAGGCGAAACCCAAGCAATTGTAACAACTACACTTGGAACTTCTGATGACGAACAAAGAATTGAAAGTTTAGAGGGTCTTCAAAGAGAAAGATTTATGTTGCACTATAATTTTCCTCCTTTCTCAGTCGGTGAAACTGGAAGAATTGGAACAGGAAGAAGAGAAATTGGACATGGAAAACTTGCTTGGAGAGCTATCAACTCATCTTTACCTCCAAAAGAAGGTTTCCCATATACATTTAGAATTGTATCAGAAATAACTGAGTCAAATGGTTCATCATCTATGGCAACGGTTTGTGGAACTTCTCTTGCGTTAATGGACGCTGGTGTGCCAATAAAAGAACCAGTTGCAGGTATTGCCATGGGATTAATTAAAGAGGGAGATGATTTTAGTGTGTTGTCAGATATCCTCGGAGATGAGGATCATCTTGGAGATATGGATTTTAAAGTTGCAGGAACTAAAAATGGCATTACTTCACTCCAAATGGACATTAAGATTACAGGAATTACATTTGAAATAATGGAACAGGCTCTTAAGCAAGCTAAAGAAGGAAGAATTCATATATTGGGTGAAATGAACAAATCTCTTTCCAAGTCAAGAGATGGCGTAGGTAAGCATACTCCAAAAATGGAAAAAATAACTGTAGATAAAAAAGATATAGCCACTGTAATTGGAAAAGGTGGAGCAACAATAAGAGAAATAGTAGAAAAATCAGGCGCTAAAGTTGATGTAAATGATGAGGGTGTGGTCACAGTCGCAGCACCAGACGAACAGTCTAGAAATATTGCTTTACAATTTATAAAAGATTTAACTGCTAAGGCTGAATTAAATAAAATTTATAATGGTAGAGTTATGAAAATTATGGAATTTGGTGCATTTGTTAATTTTCTTGGAAAACAAGATGGACTTGTGCATATTTCAGAACTTGCAGAAAAAAGAGTTGCGAAAGTAACAGATGTTGTAAAAGAAGGTGATGAAGTAAAAGTGAAAGTTATTGGTTTTGATAGAGGAAAAGTTAAACTTTCTATAAAACAGGCTGCTATATAAATAGATGCAAAATCAAGAAATTATAAAAATTATTGAAAATCTCAAAGGTAGAAGAAATTATGAGGAAAAAAAAGCTTTAAAACTTGGTTTCAATTCACTTTACGCTTACTTTGAGGATAAAATTTTAAAACAGACAACGGCTATTGAAGTAGAAAAAAAACAATTAGAAACTGAGCAAAAGCCAAAAACTAAAAAGAAAAAAAGTTGTAGCTGTTGCTAAATCTTATTATCTTTTGAATAAACTATAAGCTAATCTTTGCAATCATACCAGATTCATAATGTCCAGGAACATTACAAGCTGCTTCAATTTTTGTATCTGTATTAAACTTCCAAATTAATTTTCCTGTCTGTCCTGGTTCAAGTAAAACACTGTTTGAGTGAGAATGTGCCATAGAATGATCTTTTTTTGCCATTTCTTTCATTTTTTCTTGATCAATTTTGTTACCTAATAAAATTCCATGCTCCATCATTTTAATCATTTCTGGTTGGTGTTTAATGTGCATCTCTTTTGTTGCAATGTTAAATTCATGTACTAGATCGCCAAAGTTTTTTACAACAAATTTTATTGTTTCATTTTTTTTTATCTTTATTTCTGTTGGAATATAATAATTATCATACATTTTTATTTCGATAATTCTATCAACTTCGTTCATTTTACCCTCTTCACCTATCATTTTCATTGATCCTGCATACAAAATATTAGGAAATAAAATTAAAAATAAAATAAATTTTTTCATAATTATTTAACTAGTTGGAATAAACAATAAACATAACCCATTATTACAATATCTTTTTCCTCCATTTGGTCCATCATTAAAGACATGGCCATGGTGCGCCCCACAATTTGCACAATGATATTCAGTTCTTTTCATTCCAAATGAGTAATCTATTTTTGTTTTGAATACACCTGGTATTGCTTCAGTAAAAGATGGCCAACCTGTTCCACTATCAAATTTAGCTGTGGACTCAAATAATTTTACCCCACAATTGGCACAATGATAAGTTCCTTCTCTTTTCTCTCTATTTAAAACACTTGATCCAGCTCTTTCAGTAGCTTCATCAAACATAATTTTCTTTTGTTCATCAGTTAAATCTGGATTAATGATGTTATATTCATCCTCATTTTTTTCTAATTTTGTATTATATCCTATTAGATTATTTGCTTTAGCCAAGCTAAATGGATAAACCAAGAAACCCATAATGCATGAACCCAAGATCTTTAAAAAATTACGTCGCATAACTGTAAATTATAATTATTTTTTGAGTTTTAAACCTGCAAATAATCGCAGTTATTTTTTTTTTCTCTCTCTTTTTATCTTTCTTTTTTCTTTTAAGGAAAGTTTTGGTTTTTTCATTACACTTGCGTCTTTGAATGATTTTCCACTATATCTTTTGGACATTTATGTAATATTTTTAGGGTCTGGCATCCCTACTTTGTTGTATCCCGCATCAACATAGTGAATTTCACCAGTAACTCCACCTCCAAGATCACTCAATAAATATAAAGCTGAATTACCAACATCGTGAATATCTACATTTTTTTTTAAAAAAGAATGATCTTCGTTCCACTTATATAGAAATTTTGCATCACCAATTGCTGATGCTGCTAAAGTTTTAATTGGCCCAGCACTTATTGCGTTTACTCTAATTCCTTTTGAACCCAAATCTCTGGCTAAATATTTTACACTTGCTTCAAGTGCTGATTTACAAACACCCATTACATTATAGTTTGGGATAGCCTTATTAGACTCGTAAGTTAATGTAAGCATACTCCCGTTTTTATTCATTATTTTGGAAGCTTCTTTTGCAACTTCAGTGAATGAAAAACATGAAATTAACATACTTTTTATAAAATTTTCTCTTGATGTATTTAAATATTCTCCTGATAATTCTGATTTGTCCGAAAATGCAACCGCATGAACAACAAAGTCAATCTGACCCCATTTTAATTTTATATCTTCAAAAAGTTTTATTACTTCTTCTTTCTTTTCTACATCACAGCTAAATGTAGCATTGGAATTTAATTTTTCAGCTAAAGGTACAACTCTTTTTTTTAGTGCATCCCCTAAGTAAGTAAACGCAAGTTCTGCACCTGCCCCAGCAAGTTTTTGAGAAATACCCCAAGCAATAGATCTTTCATTGGCAACACCCATTATAAGACCTTTTTTGCCTTTCATTATATCCATATTATATTTTCTCAAATACTAGAGTTGCGTTTGTACCACCAAAACCAAAACTGTTAGACATAACAGAATTTAGTTCAATATCCTTTTCTACTTTTGTTACTATTGGATAGTGTTTTGCCTCATCGTCCATATCAGTAATATTAACAGATGCAGATATAAAATTATTTTTCATCATAATTAAACTATAAACTGCCTCATGCACTGATGTTGCGCCTAGCGAATGACCAGATAGTGATTTTGTTGAACTTATTTTAGGTTTATAATCTGTAAATACTTTTCCAACTGCTTTAAGCTCTGTTATATCTCCAACTGGCGTTGATGTTCCATGAGTATTTATGTAATCAATCTTATTTTTTGAAGTGCTTAAAGCCATTTTCATACATCTTTCAGCTCCTTCTCCAGATGGAGCGACCATATCATATCCGTCTGAAGTAGCTCCATACCCAGTTAACTCAGCATAAATTTTTGCTCCTCTGGCTTTTGCGTGTTCATATTCCTCTAAAACTAATACACCTCCACCACCAGATATTACAAATCCATCTCTAGTTTTATCATAAGGTCTAGAAGCTTTTTCTGGGGTATCATTATACTTTGATGACAATGCAGTCATCGCATCAAACATTGCGGTCATAGCAAAATGAACTTCGTCACTTCCACCAGCAAATATAATTTTTTGTTTCCCTAATTGAATTAATTCCATTCCATTTCCAATACAATGTCCACTAGTTGCACATGCTGAGCTAATTGTATAATTAACTCCTTTAATTTTAAATGGCACTGCAAGTGTAGCTGATGCAGTACTAGACATAGTTCTTGGAACAACAAATGGTCCCATTCTTTTTGGATTTTTTTCTCGTGTTTTATCTGCAGCTAAAATAACATTCTCAATTGATGGTCCTCCTGAGCCCATAATCATACCAGATGAAATATTACTTACATCTTTTTCTTCTAAACCAGCATCTTTCACTGCTTCCATCATTGAAATATAATTATAAGCAGATCCTGGCCCCATAAATCTAATAAATTTTCTATCTACATGATCCTCTAATTTTATGTTTGGTTTTCCATGTATGTTACTTTTTAAGTTATATTCTTTGTACTCTTCTGAAAAAGTAATTCCAGATTTTGAATTTAATAAAGACTGATATACTTCCTCTTGATTGTTCCCAACAGGATCTAATGAAGTATCTATTGCTTTAACACATATTTTTGCTCTACTACCTGGATCTCTAGCAGAAGAGTTAATTTCAATTAATCCATCGTATATCTCTGGAACTTCTTGAATAAATAATTTTTCCATAAATTTAGGATGAGCACGTGATAAAAATATTTGCTGACCCCTTGGTTCTCTTCTTACATCCAAACAGTAAGCTTTTACTCTGTCTCCAGCTTTTATGTTTTCTCTTGGGATCATCTCATTTTTTTGAATTATTGCCTCTGTTCTTCCAAGATCTACAATTACATTTCCAAATTCTAATCTTTTAACGATGCCACTTAAAACTGTGTCCTTCTTATCAATGAAATCATTAAATTGTCTTTCTCGTTCTGCTTCTCTTACATTAAAATTTATAACCTGTTTTGCTGTTTGAGCTGCAATTCTACCAAAATCGAATGATGGCAGGGGTTGCAAAACCTCGTCTCCAATTTTTTTATTACTGTTATCACTGTTCATTTTTGATGCCTGTTCTAAACTAATTTCAATATTTGAGTTTTCAGGTTTTTCAACAATAGTTAGTTTTCTGTAAATTCCAATTTCACCATTTTCTCTATCGATCAAGACCTTAATTTCATTTTCAGATCCAAATTTTGATTTTGCTGCTTTTGCAATACCATTTTCCATAGAGTCAATAATTAATTCTTTATCTATTGATTTTTCTAAAGCAACAGCTTCAGCTATTCTCAGTAATTCTAATTTGTCAGCTCTTCTGTTTAACATTTTGTTTTTCTCCAAAAAAAAATGGGCCGAAGCCCATTTTGAAATTTCAACAATGTAAATTGAATATAGGTATTTTTATCTAATTTTCAATGTTAATTACTTGCTAAAAACATTGGCTTTATCTGTTTTTTCCCATGAAAATGAGCCATTAGAGCCATATTCTCTTCCAAAGTGTCCATAGGCAGCAGTTTGCTCATATATTGGTTTATTTAATCCAAGCATTTCTCTTATACCTCTAGGACTTAAGTCAAAATTTTCACTTATCAATTTTTCTACATGTTTATTTTTTTCTTCATCATTATCGAAAAGATCAACATATATTGATAAAGGTTTTGACACACCAATAGCATAAGCAAGTTGAATTAAACATTTGTCAGCAATTTTAGAGGCAACAACATTCTTTGCTAAATATCTTGACGCATAAGCAGCAGACCTATCTACTTTTGTAGGATCTTTTCCAGAAAATGCTCCTCCTCCATGAGGTGCAGCACCTCCATAAGTATCAACAATTATTTTTCTTCCTGTTAATCCGCTATCTCCATCTGGTCCACCAATTACAAAATTACCTGTAGGATTTATATAAATCTCTTTTTCATCAAGATTTCCTAATAAATTTTTTGGAATAGATCTCTCAATATATGGCATACAGAGCTCTTTGACTTTTGCTAAATTAACATCTTTAGAATGTTGTGTAGAGATTACTACTGATTTTACAGCATTAGGTAAACCATCTTTGTACTCAATTGTAATTTGACTTTTTGAATCAGGTTCTATTCCTTTGAGCTTTCCAGATTTTCTATCTTCAGCCATTAATCTTAAAATTCTATGTGAGTAATGAATTGGCGCTGGCATTAAAACATCGGTTTCGTTACACGCATATCCAAACATAATTCCCTGGTCTCCAGCACCTTCGTCTTTATTTCCAGATGAGTCTACGCCCATAGCTATATCTGCTGACTGAGAGTGTAAATGTGTTTCAATCTTAGTAGTGTCTCTCCAACTAAAACCATCTTGATCATAACCAATATCTTTAATACATTCTCTGACTTTTTGAATTAAATCGTCTTTTTTAATTTCAGGTCCTCTGACTTCTCCTGCTAAAACTACCTTATTTGTTGTTGTTAATGTTTCACATGCTACCCTTGATTGTGGTTCTGCACCTAAATAGCTATCTACAACCATGTCTGATATTCTATCGCAAACTTTATCTGGATGTCCTTCTGAAACTGACTCGCTAGTAAATAAATAATTTTTTTTCATCTTAACTCCCTTTCTTTTTTAAAAAAAAAATTAAACTAATATAAATTAACAAGAAATAAAAGAAGATCTTGTTACCGTGCGAACTAAAAAAGGTTTTTTTTGTAAATTTTAAACTTCTAATTTCAATTACTCCCCTGTCGGTTGATTCAATTTTATTAATTATCTCACCTTTAAAATTAATGAATGCAGATATTCCATTATTAGTGGAACGAATAGAATTTTTTCCCTCCTCTATAGATCTAAAAATCAAATGTGAAAAATGTTGATATGGTCCTATAGAATTTCCAAACCAACCGTCTTCGGAAATATTTAATATTAAATCAAAATCAGTTTTTGAATGATTTAATTTACCAGAATAAATTATTTCATAACAGATTAATGGAAGGAAATTAATTCCATTAATTTCAATTATTTCCCTTTCAAAACTTTTTGAAAAAGAGCCGTAACCTGGAGTTATTTTTTTTAAACCAAATTTGTTTAATAAACTTTCTAAAGGGAGAAACTCTCCAAAAGGAACAAGTTTATTTTTATCATATATTTGTAATATATTTGTGTCTTTATCAATAACAGCCATAGAATTATAAACCTTGTTGTTATCAGCTCTGTTAATGCCTAAAATTATCTTATGGTTTTCTGAAAAATTGTTTGAAAATAATTGGTTATATTGATGCAGATCATCTAGATACACTGATGCAAAAGTACCTTCTGGAAAAATAAAAATAGAGTTTTCAAATTTATTTGGACTGCTAAGTTTTATTAATTCTTCAATTAATTCATAAGAATCATAATTTTGAAAAAATTTATTGATTTCAATTTTAGGAGAGACGATTTTGACTAAAAAGTTTAAATCTGTCTTTTTAACTGAAAGATCTTTTTTTAAAATTGATGAACCATATAAATAATTAAAAATTAATAATAATAAAGTTGAAAAAATAAAAATTAATTTTTCTTTTTTTCTATATTTAAAAAAAATTACAGAAGGTATTAAAAAAATATTTATTACTAATAAATTCAGAGAGTAGGTCCCTACTAATGATAAAATCTGAATCATAGGTAAATATTCAGTTAAAGAAAATACAATTAGATTCCAAGGGAAGCCACTCAAAACAAAGCCTCTAATATATTCAACTGATCCAAAAATTATTGAAAAAATTAAAATTGAGGAAATCTTATTATTTAAATTAAACATTGAAGAGATTAACGTTGCTAATCCATAAAAAATACCAAGAAATAATGGAATTAAAATTAGAGCAAATGGTATCAAAGGTTTATAAATTTCATCAAAAGTCAAAGAATGAGTTAACCAATATAAACTGGAAATAAAGTAACCAAAACCAAATATCCAACCAATACAAAAAGATACTATTTTACCTTTTTTGTAGTTAGAAATTAAAAAAATAAATAATAACGGAAAAGTAATAAAATTAATAAAGAAAAAATTATAAGGCGGCAGACTGAATGAAGAAATAATACCAAGAATAATTGGGAGAAAAAATATTAATAATCTATTTTGTAATATCAATTTATCCTTTTTTATTTAAATAATTTAAAATTAAATTTTCTTTTTTATTCATTCTATTAAAATCCCTTATATTTTTATGATCATATCCCATTAAATGTAGGTAACCATGTATCCAAATTTTATCGAATTCAATATAAAAATTTGATTTTTTTGATCTTTGATTGATTATGTCATAACTAATTGCTATATCACCAATATAATTTTTGTTATTAAATAAATTTTTAATTGGAAATGAAAGAACATCCGTTGGAATATTTTTTTTTCTAAATTTATTATTTAAAAATTTCATATTTTTATTATCAGTTAACAATATTGAAAATTCTTTGTTAATATTAAAAGCTCTAACTTTTGAAAGTTTGTTAAATTTATTTTTGATGTAAATAGAGGGATTTTTTATATATTTTTGCCATTTTTTATTATCTAAAATTACATTAGTTTTTATCATTAATCATTATTTTGATCTGCATATGCCTTAACAATTTTTGATACTAAAGGGTGTCTAACAACATCCTTGTGATCAAAATCTACAACCGAAATTTCATCTAGATGACCAATTAATTTCTTTGAGCGACTTAAACCTGATAATGATTTATTTGGTAAATCAATTTGAGATGGATCACCATTAATAACAATTTTAGAATTTTCTCCTATTCGTGTTAAAAACATTTTTATTTGAGTATCTGTTGCATTTTGTGCCTCATCTAAAATTGCAAATGAATTTTTTAAAGTTCTACCTCTCATAAAAGCTAAAGGTGCAATTTCTATATCTCCAACTTCAATTTTTTTTTGAATTTTTTCAAAATCTAAAAGGTCATATAGTGAGTCGTATAATGGTCTAAGATATGGATCTACCTTTTCTCTCATATCGCCTGGCAAAAAACCTAATCTCTCTCCTGCTTCAACTGCAGGCCTAGATAAAATAATTCTTTCGATTTTTTTTTCTAGTAACATTGTTAACCCTACAGCTACTGCTAAAAATGTTTTCCCAGTTCCTGCAGGTCCTGATGAAATAATAATTTCTTTTTCCTTTAAAGCTCTAACATAATTTTTTTGTTTCTCTGATCTTGGAATTACCGATTTCTTTGGAGTTTTAATTATATATTCCAAATTTTTTTCAGAACTTATTTTTTCGTTAATCATGAAATTATTAATTGATGAAATTATATCTTTTTTTTCAATTGATCCATTAATTATAAATCTATCATTTAAAAATTTAATAGCATTCTTAATAATTTCATTATTTTTCGTGGTACTTTTGACTAAAATTGAATTGCCTCTAGAATAAATATTTGTATTAGTAAGTTTTTCAAGTTCCTTTAAATTATTATTAAATTCACCAACTACTCCTAGTAGATTCTCATTGCTTTGGAAAATTATGCTTAACGTATCATTCTCAGCATAAACATACTTTAAATCAGATTTAAGTTTTTTTTGAGCAATATTTCTCAATTTAGAAACTCTCTTTTTTCATTAGTTGTTCCAAATAGAGTATTCCGATTTACTTTTTCAATCTCAACTTTTACTATTTTACCTAAATATTTTTTATTTCCATGAAATATAACTGAATTCATATATTTATTTCTTCCAAATAATTTATTTTGACCAATTATTTCATTTTCTACAAGCACATCAATAGAATTATTTATGAAAGATTTATTAATACTTAGTTGATGTATAGATAATTGTTCTTGAATTTTTATTAATCTTTCTTTTGAAACTTCATTTTTTATTTCTTTTAATGTTGATGCCTTTGTTCCTGGTCTAGGGCTAAAAATAAATGAAAATGAGTTTATAAATCTAAAATTTTTAATAAAATCTAAAGTTTCTAAAAAGTCATTTTCGGTTTCACCAGGGTAAGAAATAATAAAATCACTAGAAAATTCAATTTCAGGATTTATTTTTTTAAGATTTTCATAAATTTTAATATAAGTTTCAACTTTATGTTTTCTATTCATAAGTTTTAACATTTTATTTGAGCCACTTTGAATTGGTAAATGAACAAACGGCATTAACTTCTTGCTAGTTGAATAACAATCAATCAAATCATCCGTCATATCTCTTGGATGAGATGTGGTATATCTTATTCTATCAATCTCTGAAAATTTTTCTAAATTATTTATTAAATTAGAGAGTCTATACTCCTTATTTTGATCTTTATAAGAATAAGCATTAACATTTTGACCAAGAAGAATAATCTCTTTTGCTCCGTTTTTAACTAATTTCTCAGCTTCTAACATAACTTTATCAAATGGCCTTGAGTACTCTGGGCCTCTAGTAAAAGGTACTACGCAAAAGTTACAAAACTTATCACATCCTTCTTGAATTGTAAGATATGCAGACACATTTGAATTATCATTTTCTGTACTATCTAAATAATTAAATTTATTAACTACATCAAATTCTGTTTCTTCTATTTTTTTTCCAATTTCAAAGTTTTTAATTAAGCTATTTATTTTATGATAAGATTGAGGTCCAACAACCATATCAATGTAAGGCTCTCTCTTTAACATTTCTTCATTTTCAGCTTGAGCGACACAACCAGTAATAATTGTAATTGGTTTATTTCTTGATTTATAAATTTCTCTAATTCTACCAACTTCATGATAGACTTTTTCTTTTGCTTTATCTCTAATATGGCATGTGTTAATAATATAACAATCTACATTTTCTTTGTTATCAGTTTTTAAATAACCAATTTTTTTTACTGTATCATAAATTCTATTAGAGTCGTACTCATTCATTTGACATCCAAAAGTTTTAATAAATATTCTTTTTTCCATTAATTAAGGTTTTTTTTTTACACCATACAATTCTAACTTATGGTCAACTAAATTATATCCATATTTATCTGCAACTTTTTTCTGCAAAATTTCAATTTCTTCATCAACAAATTCTATAATTTCGCCAGTTTTAATATCAATTAAATGATCATGATGACTTTCGTTTATTTGCTCATATCTTGCCTTGCCACCTTTAAAATCATGTTTAGTTAATATTCCTGATTCTTCTAATAACTTGACAGTTCTATATACCGTAGCAATACTTATTTTAGAGTCTATCTTTGATACTCTATTATAAAGTTCATCGACATCTGGGTGATCTGACTCTCCATAAAGTTCTTTAGACTCAGATATGACCTTCGCAATTATTTTTCTTTGCTCAGTTAATTTAACGCCTTTTGCAATGCACTTATCTTCAATTGTTGATGACATTTTTTGTATTTTAACTCGAATAATATGGTTTAATCAAATTTTTTTTTAAGTGGCCATTATTAAATAAATCAATAATTTTTTCATACCCATAATCTTTTATTTGATCTGAATTATAGCCATATATATCAACCTTATTTGCAAATCTAAGTCCTTTAACTATAGCCAAAGATGCCCTGATACCAGAGAATTTTCCAACTCCCTGATTAACAAAAATATTGGTGATTTCATCAATTTTTATACTTTTTGAGTTCAGAAATTCAAATAATAAAATTACAATTTTATCAAAATTTTTTCTATTGTTAACGTATTCACTGGTATATGATTTACTATTTGAGATGATATTAAAAAATATTTTA
>CACFZX010000016.1:0-23472 GCA_902570905.1 uncultured Pelagibacteraceae bacterium | reverse complement strand
TTGGCAAAAAAACAATGGTATGAGAATTGATCATTTCTTAGTGTCAAACTCGTTAATTGGAAATGTTAAAAATGTAAATATAAATAAATATCCACGTGGCAAACAAAAACCATCTGACCATACACCAATAGAAATAGAATTAGCTTAAAGATTTAATTTTATTTACCAATTCTTCATTTATATTTCTTGGACCTTTATCTAATCTATTTTTATGTCTTCTTTCACCTGGTAACCTTACACCATCCATAGATTTCATTTTTTCAAAAAATTCATCTGCATGTTTATTCCAATCATTTCCAGATAGTTTATCTGGTGATATTGCTAAAATAAATTCACCACCACTTGGTGGGCCACCATCATTATTATCCTTTGCAGCTGTTTCAAAACTAAAATTATCTCCAACTAAAGCTCCTGCCATTAATTCGACCATCATAGCAATTCCAGAGCCCTTATAGCCTCCAAACGGTAGTAAAACTCCACCATCAGCTATTTCACCAGGGTCCGAGGTTTCTTTACCATCTTTATTCAACCCTGTACCAAAAGGTACTTTGTGACCTTCCCTTTTAGCAACTTGTACTTCACCCATTGCCATTGATGCAGTTGCCATATCATACACAACTGGAGTTTTTCCAGGTCTTGGCCAAGCAAAGGAAATTGGATTGGTTCCAAATAATGCTTTAGTCGCTCCAGCCGGTGCAACAGCAGGTTTGTAAGATGTGCAAGCAAAAGCAACTAGTCCTTGCTCTGCTATCATTTCTGTTTCAGGCCACATAGCAGCCATATGATGAGAATTATTTATAGCTAAAACTGCTACTCCATTTTCTTTCGCAGCTTTCACTAATTCTGGAATACCTTTATTTAAAACTACAGGAGCTAAACAATTATTTCCTGAAACTTTTATTACGCTTGGTGATATTTTTTTAACTTCTGGTTTACCTTTACCATTTATTTTACCACTTTTAAGTCCTGTCACATAAGCTGGTAGTCTAAATAGACCATGAGATAATGAACCATCTCTTTCAGCTTTCATTATTAAATCTGCAAGTATAGATGAAGTTTCATCATCACAACCATTCGATAATAATGTTTTTTTGGCTAGATCAAAAATTGCATCTAATGTAAGGGAAACTGTACTCATCCCTTTATTAGATATTATTTATTACAAAAGATCAATTTTAAATTAACAACCTTTGAAAGATTTAGACATATTTTTGATTAAATCAAAATATAAATCTTTACCAGGATCTAAAGTTGCGCCTAATGGATCAAGTACTCCAGTTTGGATATCCATATCTTTAGCTACAGCATTAATTATGTCTGGGTTAAATTGAGGCTCAGAGAATATACAACTTACCTTATCGTGTTCAATAATTTCTCTGATTTCTGCTAATTGTTCAGCACCTGGCATAACATCTGTATTTACTGTAAATGCACCTAATACATTAACATCAAATCTTTTTTCAAAGTATTGATATGCATCGTGAAAAACAATTGATTTAAAATCTTTATTTAGATCAGATTTTACTTTTTTCAAAAGTTTATCTAAATCTTTTTGAGCTTTTTTTAAATTCTTTTTATAAGTTAAAGCATTTTTTTCGTCATTTTCAATTAAATGTTCAACCATTTCATTTAAAATAGCTTTAGCATTTTCCGGATCTAACCAAATGTGTGGGTCATACTCACCATGCGCATGGCCTTCGTGTTCATCATGTCCATGTTCGTCATGATCATCTTCTTTATGACCATCTTCATCGTGCCCGTGGTCGTCATGATCATCTTCTTTGTGACCATCTTCATCGTGTCCGTGTTCATCATGATCATCTTCTTTGTGACCATCTTCATCGTGTCCGTGCTCATCATGATCATCTTCTTTGTGACCATCTTCATCGTGTCCGTGCTCATCATGACCTTCATGACCATCAAAAATATTTCTTTCTCTAAACTTTAATTTTTCTAGTCCTTTAATCTCCATTAATTCTATTTTTTCAGCTTTTTTTGCTATTGAGTTAAGAGGTTTAACCAAAAAATTCTCTAAATCTTCACCTACCCAAAAAATTATATCTGCGTTCTGTAACATTTTAGCGTGAGAAGGTTTAAGTGCAAAACCGTGTGGAGAAGAGTATCCATCAACTATTAAGTCTGGCTTAGCAACCCCATCCATTAAATAACTAGCTAATGAATGTATAGGTTTTATAGATGCTACCACCTTAATTTCAGCATTGACTGATGAAAATAATGACAAGAATGATATGATTGTAAGGATAAATGGCAATTTTTTTAAGTTTTTCATAATTAAAATATTTTGTTGTTGTTATAATATAACGCTGTGTAATAATATAACATTAATAAGTCAAGTGATAAAATGAGCTCTGAAAACAATATCTTGGTAAAATTAAAAGATGCAGGTATACGTCAAAATGATAAATGGCTTGTACAAGGCGTATCATTAGAAGTAGAAAAAGGTAAAATTGTTACTCTTATTGGTCCTAATGGATCTGGCAAAAGTACAACCGCAAAGATTGCATTGGGTATTTATAAAAAAATTGAGGGTAAAGTAGAAAAATTTACTGATAAAATTGGGTATGTGCCTCAAAAAATCTCTGTAGATTGGACATTACCATTAAGGGTACATGATTTCATGGTATTAACTGAAAATCTAAAAGATGAAGAAATAAATAAAGCTTTAACATTAACTGGTGTTTTAAATCTTAAAAATAAAAATTTAGGAAATCTATCTGGTGGTGAGTTTCAAAGGGTACTGCTTGCTAGAGCTATTTCAAAAAAACCAGAATTACTAGTTCTTGATGAGCCAGTTCAAGGTGTGGATTTTACGGGAGAAATAGCTCTCTATAAATTGATTAAAGAAATATCAGATAGATTAAATTGTGGAATTTTATTAATCTCTCATGACCTACACACCGTGATGAGTGCAACAGATCATGTTGTATGTTTAAATGGGCACGTATGTTGCTCAGGATCTCCAATTGATGTTGCAAAAAATAATGAATACAAAGCTTTATTTGGAGAACAAGCTTCTCAAATACTCTCTAGATATGAACATAAACACGACCATGTTCATTCTAGTGATGGAAGTATAAAACAAAAAAATTAATATGTTTGATGATTTTTTTATAAGAGCTCTTTTTGCAGGAATTGGTGTTGCATTTGTTACAGGACCTCTAGGTTGCTTTGTAATATGGAGAAGATTGTCATATTTTGGTGATACTCTTGCTCACTCTGCCTTACTTGGTGTTACTATTGCTTATTCTTTAGAATTTAATATTGCTTTTTCTGTATTTATAACTTCATCTTTAATAGCTTTAATTTTAGTTCAGCTACAAAACAAAACAAATCTTCCTGGTGACGCTTTACTAGGTCTTTTAGCACATTCTTCATTAGCTGTTGGTCTTGTAGTTATTGGTTTTTTAACATTTATAAGATTTGATATTATGGGATTGTTATTTGGAGATATTTTAGCTGTAACAGTTAACGACATATATATTATATGGTTTGGTGGTGGTTTAATATTACTGATACTTAAATTAATATGGAAACCATTGTTTGCATCAACGGTTAATTACGAATTAGCTGAAGCTGAAGGTTTAAATCCTGATAGAGCTAAAGCTATATTTACAATTTTAATGGCAGCTATTATTGCTATTTCAATCAAAATGGTGGGTTTATTATTAATTACAGGAATGTTAATCATACCAGCGGCAATGGCCAGAAATATATCTGATAGTCCATTAAAAATGGTAACATATTCAATTATTGGAGGTTTGCTATCAGTTTTAATCGGTCTATTTTCATCATTAGAATTTAATACACCTTCAGGACCATCAATTGTGGCTGCAGCTTTATTTCTATTTATACTTTCACTTTTAAAAATAAAACAAACGATTAAATTGAAAAATTGATGAGGAATCAGTAAGATGAGCAAAATGTATAAAGAACATACTCTTACAAAAAATCAGCAAATTATTTTTGATTTAATTGATAAGTCTACTGAACCAATGAAAGCTTATTCAATACTTTTTAATGTTCAAAAAAAAGGTATTAAAGCTCCATTACAGGTTTATCGAGCTTTAGATAAATTAGTTGAAATAGGAAAAATTCATAAAATTGAAAGCAGAAATGCCTTTATTGCTTGCCATAATTCGAGTTGTCAGGTAGCTAAAGCTACTGCATTTTCAATCTGTGAGATTTGTGAGAAAGTAACAGAAATAAGTAGCGCAGGTCTTTCTAAATACTTAGCTAATTTCAAAGACAAAGATGGTATGAAATATAGTAAATACAATCTTGAGTTTTTTGGATTATGTAAAAAGTGTAGATAATCCTTTATTTTAATAAATTCTTAACATAACTGAAATAATAATAACGAAAGGAAATTTTATGTTTATAAAAAAATATCTAAAGTGGATCAGTACGTTTTTAGTTTTAGTAGGAATACTTCTTACAAATTTAAATATATATCCATTAAATATATATTTTCATGGATTAGGAGTTGTTGGATGGACTATTGCAGGATTTATGAGCAAAGATAAAGCGATACTTACTAACTTTGGATTACAAATTCCATTGTTTGTAATTGGTATTTATAAAGTTATTTTTTAGATGAAGAATATATTGTTCGTATGCACAGGTAATTCGGCGAGAAGTATTATTGCTGAAAGTATAATAAATAACGAGTATGAGGATTTATATAAAGGTTTTAGTGCTGGGAGTAACCCAACAGGAAAAATTAATGAAGATGTGAAGAATTATTTATTATCAAAACATTATGATCTTTCAAATTATAGATCTAAAAATTTTAATGAGTTCGTTAATAGTCAAATTAAAATGGATTACGTGATTACAGTTTGTAATAATGCCAATAACGAAGTCTGTCCTATTTGGCCAAATAAAGATCAGATAATTCATTGGGATATAGAAGATCCTGTAAAATTACTTAATGAAGCAAATGATTTAAATCAAAAAGATGAAATAATTAAAAAAGTTTACAATAATATTTATAAAAGAATAAAGGAACTAATATATGAAAAATAAAAGTCGTTATTTTCTTGCTGAACTATTAGGCAGTTGTTTTTTAGTAATGATTATTGTTGGCTCAGGTTTAATGGCTGAAAACCTAACTAATGACGTTGCTGTGATGTTAATTGCAAACACAATAGCAACAGGAGCAGGTTTATTTGTGCTTATTACAGTATTTGCTGATGTATCAGGAGCTCACTTTAATCCATTTGTAAGTATCGCAATGGCAATAACAGGTAAATTAAAAAAGAAACTATTACCCTACTATATCATTGCTCAATTGGTTGGTTGCTTGATTGGTGTTGGTTTAGCTAATTTCTTTTTTGAACATGAAATTTATGAATTATCTACTAAGTCAAGAGATGGAATTTACATATTTACATCTGAGGTAATAGCAACATTGGGGCTTATAATAATAATTTTTGGCTCCATGAATTCAGGCAAAATTGCTGTTGCAGCTAGTGTTGGTCTTTATATTACTGCTGGTTATTGGTTTACTTCTTCAACTTCTTTTGCAAATCCAGCTGTTGCAATTGCCAGAACATTTACAGAGTCTTTTACTGGTATTAGTTATTTAAACACTCCTTATTATATTTTAGCTGAACTTGTGGGAATGTTAATTGCTGTATTTATTGTTAAAAAGTTATTTTTAGAAAAGAATTAATTTAAACCAAAGAGTAACCTGACGATCTAACTGTTCTGATTAACTCTTTTTTGTCTTTAATATTTATCGATTGTCTTAATCTTCTTATATGGACATCTATAGTTCTACTTTCCACATTTACATTATTGGGCCAAACAATTTCTAATATTTGATCTCTTGAATAAACTCTTTTAGGATTTGTTAAAAAAAATTCTAATAATCTAAACTCTGTTGGGCCAAGTTGAATTTCTTTTTCATCTCTAAAGACTCTTTTTTCTATTCTATCTAATTTTAAATCTTCAAATATTAATTCATCGGCAACTATATTTGGATCAGATCTTCTCAGAACAGCTTTAATTCGAGCAGATAGTTCATTAAAACTAAATGGTTTTGTAATATAATCGTCTACACCACTTTCAAGACCTTTAATTTTATCTTCTTCTTCACCTTTTGCTGTTAACATAATAATTGGTAAATTCTTAAAATTGTTATCTTTTCGAATATTTTTACAAACATCAATACCTGATAAATCTGGCAACATCCAATCTAGCAACAGTAAATTAGGCTCAAATTTTTTTAATTCCTTTAAACCTTCATTCCCATTTAAAGATGAAGCAACAATAAAACCTTCTTTTTCTAAATTTAGTTGGACTAATTGAATTATTGAAGCTTCATCTTCAATAATAAAAATTTTACCTTTCATCTATTTATTCTTGGATTACTTTGCCCTTTGGTCTACTACCTTTTAGATATTCACCTTTTACTAAATAACAAACCGTTTCAGCTATATTAGTTATGTGATCTCCTGCTCTCTCTAAGTTTTTTGTGGCAAAAATTAAATGAGTAGAGAAATCTAAATTCTTTTTATCTTTAGATAAAAAATCTATTACACTTTCCATTGCAATATAAGTTAAGTCATCAACTTGTTCATCTTTTTCCCAAACTTCTTTAGCTTTATCAAAGTTTTTGTTTACATAGCTATCAAGAACATCATTTAGTTGTTTCATAACAAGTTCTCCCAGTCTTTTTAAATTTCCTAATAATTCATCTGGCAAATCTAGTGGTAAAGGCTTAACTTTTTTTGCATTACTTTTTGATAGATCTCCTATTCTTTCTAAGTCTTGAGAAATTTTTAATGAACTTATGGTCTCTCTTAAATCAATTGCCATAGGTGCTCTTTTAACTAGTAAATTCATTATTTGAGTATCTATTTTAGATCTAAATTTATTAATTTCTTCATCACTTTTAATGATTTTGTCAATTGAGTCCTTATCAACTTTAATTACTGCATCCATAGCATCACTCAATTGAGACTCAGTTAAACTTCCCATTTTAATTAATGAGTCTTTAAGAAATTGCAGCTCTTCTTCGTATGACTTTACTGTATGTTCATTGCTCATAATTTATCCAAATCTACCTGTAATATAATCTTGTGTCATTTTATTGTCAGGATTTTTAAAAATTTTCTCAGTTTTTCCAACTTCAATTAACTTTCCTAGATGAAAAAACCCTGTTTTTTGTGAAACACGTACAGCCTGAGCCATCGAGTGTGTCACTATAACAATAGTATATGTTTTTTTTAATTCATCAATTAATTCCTCAATTTTTGCAGTAGCTATCGGATCTAAAGCAGAACAAGGTTCATCCATTAAAATTACTTCAGGATTAACAGATATAGCTCTAGCTATACAAAGTCTTTGTTGTTGACCACCAGATAAACTTGTACCCGGTTCATCTAATCTATCTTTTACTTCTTCCCATAATGCAGATTTTCTTAAACTGTTTTCAACAATTTCGTCTAATTCACTTTTGGTTTCACCTTTACCATGAATTTTAGGGCCATAAGAAATATTATCATATATGCTTTTTGGAAATGGATTGGGTTTTTGAAAAACCATTCCAACTCTTTCTCTCAATGAGACAACATCTAAATTTTTGTCATTAATGTCCATGCCATCCATTTCAATATTTCCTGTAACTTTACAAATATCGATAACATCATTCATTCTATTTATGCATCTTATAAAAGTAGACTTTCCACAACCAGATGGTCCAATTAATGCGGTAACTTCTTTTTCATTTAAATCTAAATTGACATCAAACAATGCTTGTTTATCACCATAAAAGACATCCAAATTTTTTGATTTTATTTTAATATTACTCATTTAGTTCCATCGTTTTTCAAATTTTTGTCTTAAATATACTGCAACGAAATTCATTACAATTAAAAAGGTTAAGAGCATCATAATAGTTGCTGAAGTTTTTTCAACAAAGCCTCTTTCTGCAGACTCAGACCATAAATAAACTTGAACAGGTAATGAAGAAGATGGATCAACTGGACTTGAAGGAATATCAACAACAAATGCAACCATACCAATTAAGATAAGTGGTGCAGTTTCACCTAAAGCTTGAGCCAATCCAATTATAGTTCCTGATAAAGTTCCAGGTAATGCTAATGGTACAACATGGTGAAAAACAGATTGAAATTTTGATGCACCCACAGCAAGAGCACCCTCTCTTATTGAAGGTGGGACAGCTTTTAATGATGCTCTACATGGAATTATAATTCTTGGTAAAGTCATTAATGCTAAAGTTATTCCAGCAACTAATGGTGTTGACCGAGGTAATTGTATAGTAGCAAGTAAAATCTGAAGAGCAAGTAAACCGTAAACAATGGAAGGCACAGCTGCTAAATTGTTTATATTGATTTCAATAAAATCTGTAATTTTATTTTTAGGTGCAAACTCTTCCAAATAAATTGACGCTAGAACAGCTACAGGAAAAGCTAATAACAAACAAATTAAAATACTATAAAAAGATCCAACTAAAGCTCCACCAATACCAGCTAGTTCTGGATCTCTAGAGTCACCATTGCTAAAGAAATAATTGTTAAAATTTTTACTTATCTTTTTATTTTCAACAAAATAATCATATATAACTAATTGAAAGTCAGAGATTCTTCTTCTTTCTTCAGGGAGATCTCTTGGATAATTACCTTTATGTAATTGATCAATGTCATCAGAAGCTGTCAAATCTAACGTGATTGTTTTACCTAATAAGTTATTATCTTTTAAAAAAGCTTTTTTAATCTCAATTTCAGCATCACCACTAAATAGCCTCAATAATTCATCTTCCTCATCTCTATCTTTTGCTGGATATGCCTTTATTAAATTTTCTATCATTACATCATAAAAATCAGCTTCCATTATTTCTTCTTGGGATACACCATTTTGAATTTCTAATAAATCCTGATCAAAAAAGATTTCAGTGGTAATTACTGTTTTTTTAAAAGCTGAACTTCCTTTGGAGAAAATATTTTGAACTAAAATAACAACAAATAACAAAGCTACAAAAATAGATGTTATACCGTAAAATCTAAACCTCTTTTCAGCTTGGTGTCTTTTTTTTAATCTTTCTTCTTTAGTCATATTTTTCTCTATATTTTTTAACAGCTCTTTGAGCGATATAATTCAATACTAATGTTGCTATAAACAATGTAAGTCCTAAAGCAAAAGCAGACTGAGTTTTTGGACTATCAAATTCTTGATCACCAACAAGGATCATAACAATTTGAGTTGTAATTGTTGTGGTAGACTCCAAAGGATTTATTGTTAGATTTGCTGCGAGTCCAGCTGCCATTACGACTATCATTGTCTCACCTATTGCTCTTGATACTGCTAATAAAACTGATCCAATTATACCAGGCAGTGCCGCAGGGATTACGACTTGTTTAATAGTTTCCGACTTGGTTGCTCCTACAGCATATGAACCATCTCTTAATGATTGTGGTACAGAATTAATTACGTCATCAGATAAAGATGAAACGTAAGGAATAATCATTATTCCCATAATTAATCCTGCAGCTAAAGCACTCTCTGATGAGACGGTTAATCCCAAATTTTCACCTACTTGTCTAAAAAAAGGTCCAACAGTTAATGCAGCAAAGAAACCATAAACTACAGTTGGTATACCTGCTAAAATTTCAATAATTGGTTTAGATACCCTTCTTACTTTAGTTGAAGCATATTCAGCCATGTAAATTCCTGAAAATAGACCAATAGGAACAGCTACCAACATTGCAATAAAAGCTATGAAGGATGTCCCTGCAATTAACGGAATAAACCCAAAAGCATCTTTCAGTTCTTCATATTCTGCAGCTGTTATTGATGAAGCATCTCTTACAAAAGCTCTTTGAGGACTCCAATTAGTACCAAATAGATAATCAAAAATATTAATGACTGAAAAAAACTTAATACTTTCAAAAAGTAGTGAAAATATTATTCCGAGAGTAGTTAGAATTGCTATTAAGGAAGATACAAACAATAAACCCTTTAATATAACTTCCACATCATCTCTTGCTTTATTATTATTTTTTATTTTTTTTAGAGAGTAAATAACTGAGGCTATAATTATACCAAAAATCAATACTACTTTAGAATTAGTAAAAAGATTTATAAATTTTGCATATGCGAGAGCACTTTCTTTTAAAATACTATCAATGTCACCAAAATAAGTTCCTAAATGGATAGCTTTAATTTTTTCATAAATTAAGTTTGCTTCATTTTTGTCATTAAAAACTGCACCTTGATTAGCAGCAGTTTCTATAATTATTGATTTAATTATTGTAGGTTCAAATAACGACCAAACTAATAGAAATACTAATGATGGTATTGAACACCATAAAACAAGATAATACCCATAAAATTTAGGTAAGGCATTTAATTTAATATTATCTTTAATTGAAATGGTTTTTGTTTTTGACTTTCCATAAAAAAATAAAGAAACAGAAAATATACTAATTAAAAATATTAGAACGATGTTCATTCGCCATGAGTGATATATTCTTAATGTTACAGAAATATTACAAATTAAATCTATGATTGAATTAAAAAAAAAGGCCAGTAATTACTGGCCTTTTTTTGAGGATAAATAAAAATTATTTTATATTAATTGTGTTTAAATCTATCGCAGCTGTTCTAGTAACTTTGTATTTATCTGAAGCTAAAGGAACTAATCCTATTTCAGCTAGATAACCTCTGCCACCCATAGCTTTTTTAGAAGTAAACTCTTTTAGATATTCTTTAATACCTGGAATTACGCCGATATGTGCTTTTTTTACATAAAAGAACAATGGTCTAGCAATCGGATAAGAATAATCCTGAATACCTTCTAATGACGGTTGAACACCATTAATCGCTGATGCTTTGATTTTATCTTTGTTAGCTACTAAATAACTATAACCAAAAAAACCGAAAGCGTCTGGATTAGATGAAAGTTTTTGTACAATTAAAGTATCATTTTCACCAGCTTCAACTGCATAACCATCTTCTCGCATTTTAGCACATTCTTTTTTAGCTTTTTTTCCAGCAGTATCGTAAAGCGATTTTGCTATTTTTGAGCATCCTTTACCCATAACTAAAGAATTCCACGCATCTCTAGTTCCAGATGTAGGGGGAGCTATTAAGATCTCGATTTTTTTATTTGGAAGACTTGCATCAATATCACTCCATTTTTTATAAGGATTTTCAACAAGTTTACCATCAACATCTACTTTAGACGCTAAAGCTCTCCATAATTGTTCTTTTGTAAAATCTGCATCTGGGGCATTAACTGAGTGTGCAAATGAAATACCATCATTACCTACTACTATTTCAATAATTTCTGCAACTCCATTTTTCTCACATAAAGCTTTTTCTTTAGGTTTAATTGCTCTTGATGCATTTGTTACATCTGGATGATTGGCACCAACACCAGCGCAGAATAATTTCATTCCACCACCAGTTCCAGTACTTTCAATTACAGGTGTTTTAAATTTACCGCTTTTACCAAATTTTTCAGCAACTACAGTCGCGTACGGGTACACTGTAGATGATCCTACAATTTTTATTTGATCTCTTGAATAACTAGTTGTTGTAAAACTAAGAACTAAAAGAAACCCTAATAAAATTTTTACTAATCTATTCATATTTCTCCTTTTTTAGATTTGTTATGCATCAATAATTAAATCTAAATCTTAAATATTTTATTAAAGGAAAGTTAAAGTTTTGTTACAAAGACTAACTTTTTAGTTGAATCAAATTGAATTAAATTTCAGATCTATAGTGGTCCCTTGATTTTCTTCACTATTAATAATCATTTCACCTCTATGTTGAGAAACAAGGTGTTTAACAATAGCAAGACCTAAGCCTGTTCCACCAACACTACGACTTTTGCTAGGATCAACAGTGAAAAATCTTTCAGTGATTCTATGTATAAATTCTTTAGGAATTCCTACCCCTTGATCTGATATCGAGACAATATTTAAATCACCCTCTTTTTTTGTAGCAATTTTAATTTCTTTACCCTTCTCACTATATTTAATTGAATTATCAATGAGATTAGTAAAAATTTCTATTAATTTATCTCGATCACCAATGATTTTAAAATTCTCAGTTTTTTGTAAATTTAAATTTATATTGTTTTTTTTAACAATATTTTCATAAGTCTTCATTACATAGTTAAGTACTTCAATTAAATCTATTTCATGAGTTGGTCTTATATGTTCTTGTAACTCAATCTTTGAAAGAGATAACAAATCTCTGATTAAATTTTCCATTCTTTCAGATTGGGAGGTCATTACTGGTAATAAATTAGTAACTTCAGAGTTCTTTTTTAAATCTACATTATTTTCAAATGTCTCAAGTCCCATTTTGATAGATTGCAGTGGAGTTCTTAGTTCGTGGGAAACATTTGCAACAAAGTCTGATTTTAATTGTTGAAATTTATGAAATTCAGTTAAATCTCTCATAAAAAGCAAGCAAGATGGCTCATCAAAGAATAAATTATGATTATCTTGGTAAATTGTTACATTCATTCTAAGAACTGAGGGATTTCTAAGTTCTATTTCAAGATCATTAGAATTTTCTCCATTGAATGCTTTCTCAATTGAATTTAATAAGTCGGGATTTCTTAAAAATCCACTTATATTTTCATTCAACTTTGTTTGAAATCTTTTACTGGCTGAACTATTGCTAAATATTATTTCCTTGGATTTGTTTAAAATTATAATTCCCTCTGGAATGTAATTTAAAAGATTATAAATAGTTTCTCTATATTTCTTACTTTCGTCTTCATCTAACTTATTATCTTCAATTTTAACCTCAGTATTAATACCTAAGACTCTTTCTTTTTTTAAAAGAAAAAATAATAAAATTGCTATTATGATTAACAAAACAAATGTTAGAAGTTCCATAAACTACTTTACTCTTCCGTATACATCCTGAAATCTTACAATATCTGTTTCTTTTAAAATTGAACCTACTTGTGCTTCAATAATTTTTACTGGTTTTTTATAGGGATTTTCAATTCGATGTACTGCACCTAATGGAATAAAGATGGTTTCATCAGGTTTCATTGTAAAATATTTCTTATTTAAAGTAATTTTAGGTTTACCATGAGTAACTACCCAGTGTTCAGCTCTATGATGATGTTTTTGAAGACTTAATATACCTTTGGGCTTTACATATAGTTCTTTTATTAAGAATTCTTTACCATTAAATAGATTTACATAACTACCCCAAGGTCTATGAAATACATTCTTCTTTTTATAATAATGTCTCTTATTTCGTCCGTACATCTTACAGATTTCTTTCCAAGAACCTAAATCAGACCAAGGAATATCTAATTTGATAGCGTTTATATCTTTGGTTTTTTCTAATATTGCATAGTCAAAAGACTTAGCTGTTGCTTTAGTAAATGCTTGTTTGTTTAAATAATACACATTACTTTTATATTTTGCTTTTGTTACAGCTTTATTACAGTTTCGGTAAATATTTGGTTGGTATTTCTTGAAATTATTAATTATTGAATCTTTTCTCAAATAAAACATTCCAGAATTCCAATAACCCTTTTTTATTATTATTTGTTTAGCTTTAGACTCTTTTGGTTTTTCTATAAATCTAGTTACTTTGGTATTTTTTGTTAAAAAATAACCAAATTCACTTGAAGGCATTGTGGGTTTAATACCAAAAATGAAGATATTATTTTGAGTGAGTTTCTTTTGATTTTTTTTGATAGCTTTATTAAATAATCCAACCTTCTCTATCAAATGATCAGCAGCCAAAAACATTAAAGGTTGTTCGTTTGGAATATCTTTAATTAATGCAGTACTTAATATAGCAGGAGCTGTATTTCTTTTTGCTGGTTCTAAAACTATTTTATATTTTCTTATTTTGTGTTTCTTTAAGTGTTGTTTAACTTGTCTTAAATATTTTGCATTTGTGCTTATAATTGGAGCATCAAATATAGATGCCTTAACTCTTTCTAAAGTTTTGCCTAATAAAGTCCAGTTACCAAAGTTTATAAATTGCTTTGCTTGATGTTTTTTTTGCTTAGGCCAAAGTCTTGTTCCAGCACCCCCGCAAAGAATTACAGGTCTTATTTTCATTAAATATCTGCGTAAGTTTTTACTTCGTTTTTACCACCTGGATGTGTTGGAGCACCTAAGTAAGCTGGTCCAACAGTTTGTGCATATTTCCAAAGTGTTCCATTTCCAAAGTTAATTTTCTTTGGTTTCCATTTCTTTCTTCTCTTAGCTAATTCTTTTTTAGTTAAACGAACATTAATTGTCCCCTTCTTCGCATCTAAATCAATTATATCACCATTTCTTAATAAGGCTATCGGACCACCTACAGATGCCTCAGGACCAACATGACCTATACAAAATCCTCTTGTAGCTCCAGAAAATCTTCCATCTGTTATAAGTGCAACTTTTTCACCTTTGCCTTGACCGTAAATTGCTCCTGTTGTTTGAAGCATTTCTCTCATACCAGGACCACCCTTTGGTCCTTCATATCTAATAATTATAATATCACCATCCTTATACTTTCTATTTTTAACAGCTTTATAAGCTGCCTCTTCAGTATCGAAGCATCTTGCACGACCTGTAAATTGTAATCTTTTTAATCCTGCAACTTTAACAATAGCTCCTTCTGGTGCCAAGTTTCCTTTCATTCCAACCACACCTCCATCTGGTGATAAAGGATTATTATATTTTCTCATTACTTTTTGCTTAGAATTAAATTTAACATTTTTCAAATTTTCTTTCATAGTTTTGCCAGTAACAGTCATGCAATTACCGTGAATGTATCCACCTTCAAAAAGAGTTTTTAATAACATTGGAACTCCACCAGCTTTCCACATGTCTTTAGCAACATATTTTCCACCAGGTTTTAAATCTGCAAGGTAAGGTGTTCTTTTAAAAATTTTTGCAACATCCATAAGATCAAATTTAATTCCAATTTCATTTGCTATGGCAGGCAGATGTAAAGCTGCATTAGTTGAACCACCCGTTGCTGCAACAATCGTTGCTGCATTTTCTAAAGATTTTTTTGTTACAATATCTCTTGGTCTAATATTTTTAGCTAATAAATTCATTACCGCTTTTCCACTTTCTAAAGCATATTTATCTCTTTTATTGTATGGAGCAGGTGTACCGGCAGAATAAGGTAATGCAAGTCCAATTGCTTCAGATACGCAAGCCATAGTATTTGCAGTAAATTGTCCTCCACATGCACCAGCTGTAGGGCATGCTTTTAATTCTATTTTTCTAAGAGCATGTTCAGAAATTTTACCAGCAGAATATTTACCAACACCTTCAAAAACATCTACAACCGTTATATCTTTACCGTTCAATCTACCTGGTAAAATTGATCCACCGTAAATAAAAACACTTGGAACATTTAATCTAACCATTGCCATCATTAGACCTGGCAAAGATTTATCACATCCTGCTAAACCAACTAATGCATCGTAGCAGTGACCTCTAACGGTCAACTCTGTTGAATCAGCAATAACATCTCTTGAAATTAAAGAAGATTTCATTCCTTCATGTCCCATCGCGATACCATCAGTTACTGTAATTGTACAAAATTCTCTTGGTGTTCCTCCAGTTGCTTGTACTCCCTTTTTAACAGATTGAGCTTGTCTCATCAGGGCAATATTGCAAGGAGCAGCTTCATTCCATGTTGAAACAACCCCAACGAATGGTTTAGCAACGTCTTTTTCAGTTAAATTCATTGCATAATAAAAAGACCTTTGTGGAGCTTTATCTGGTCCTAGCGAGGTATGTCTACTTGGGAGCTTTTTTTTATTAAATTTTTTCATTATAAACTTTCAATTGTTAAAGAAATTTTTTCAATATCTTTTTTTAGATTACTATAGTTATTTTTTTCTTGTTGAACAATATCTTTTGGCGCTCTTTGAATAAAGCTTTTATTATTTAATCTTTGAGATATTTTGTCCATTTCTACTTTGTACTTATTCTGTCTATTTAATAAATTTTCTTTAATAGTACTTAAATCTACATTTTCATCGAAGTAAATTTTAAACATATCTCCTGAAATAATTAAGGATGCTGATGCTTTGTTTTGGTCTTTATCAAAAAGGTTATTAATCCTTCCCAATTTTTTTATAATTACATCATTATTCAAAACAAAAGATTTATTATTTTTTTTTATATTATGGATTGATATATCAACAAAAGAGCCAGGGCTAACATTAAGCTCATTTTTAAAAGATCTTAAATTAGATACTATATCTATTATTTTATTAACCTGGTCATAATCACTGTCTTTTTTTGATTTTCCAGAAATCCAATTAGACAACATCAGAAAATTTTTACCGTTTTTATCAAATTTGTTTGTTAGCCATATTTTTTCAGTAACAAATGGAATAAATGGATGTAGCATTACCAAAATTTGGCTAAATATATAACTGGACACCTCTTTAACCTCTGTTTTTGCCTTATTATTATTTGAATAAAGTATAGTTTTAGATAGTTCTAAGTACCAATCGCAATAAGTATGCCATGCAAAATGATATGCATTCTTAGCTGCCTCATCAAACCTGTAATCATCAATGTTTTTTTTAACTATATTAGAGGTTTTTAATAATTCAGAATATATCCATTTATTTATATTAACTTTTAGTTTTGGAGGTTTTTTTGAAATTTTTAAATTACATTTGTTTTGTATTAGAAAATTATTTGCATTCCATAGCTTATTTAAAAAATTTCTATATCCTTTAACTCTATCTTCAGAAAGTTTAACATCAGTTCCTGGTGAAGCCATTGATAACAATGTAAATCTTAATGCATCAGCACTATATTTTTCAATTAGATCAAGTGGATCAATTACATTTCCTTTAGACTTAGACATCTTTTGACCTTGCTCGTCTCTTACTAATGCATGAACATAAATATCTTTAAATGGTTCTTTATTTAATAATTCCATTCCAAACATAACCATTCTAGCAACCCAAAAAAATATTATATCAAAACCAGTTACCAATACTGTTGTTGGATAAAATTTTTTAAGATAATCATTTTTTTTAGGCCAACCTAATGTTGCAAATGGCCATAGACCTGATGAAAACCAAGTGTCTAATACATCAGGATCTCTCTTAAGTTTAACATCTTTTTTATAAAATTTTTTTGCTGCCTTAAGGGCATCTTTTTCATTTAATTCTACAAAAATTTTATTATCAGGACCGTACCATGCAGGGATTTGATGGCCCCACCATAATTGTCTAGAAATACACCATGGCTCAATATTATTCATCCATTGAAAATAAGTTTTAGACCAATTAACTGGAAAGAAATTTGTTTTTTTAGATTTAACAATTTTTTTTGCTTTAACTGCTAGTTTTTTAGCATCTGCAAACCATTGTTCTGTTAAAAATGGTTCAATAACAGAATTAGATCTGTCACCATATGGTACTTTGTTTTTAATATTTTCTTCTTTTACAAAAAAATCTTTTTCTTTTAATTCGTTTAATATTTTTTTTCTTGCTTCAAATCTATCTAATCCAACATAAGATGAAATAGCATTATTATTTATTTTACCATCTTCAGTAAAAATATTAATAATTTCTAAATTATTCCTCTTGCCTACATCATAGTCATTAAAATCATGAGCTGGGGTAATTTTTAACGCACCAGTTCCCTGTTCAGGATCAGCATAATTATCAGTAATAATTTTAATTTTTCTATTTACTATTGGAATTATTGCAAATTTATTTACATACTTTTTAAATCTTTTATCTTTTGGGTTCACTGCAATTGCAGTATCTCCTAACATTGTTTCTGGTCTTGTTGTTGCAATTGTTATAAATTCGTTAGATCCATCTATTGGATATTTAATATAATAAATTTTAGAATTTACTTCCCTTTGATCAACTTCTAAGTCTGAAATAGCAGTTTTTAAAACTGTATCCCAATTTACAAGTTTTTCAGCCTTGTAGATTAATTTTTTTTTATATAAATCTACAAATACTTTAATTACTGCTTTCGATAAATTTTCGTCCATTGTAAAGGCATTTCTAGACCAGTCACATGAACATCCTAATTTCTTCAGTTGGTTTATAATAATGTCACCGTATTGGCCTTTCCAATCCCAAACTTTTTCAATAAATTTATCTCTACCCAAGTCTTCTTTTTTAATATTTTCACTGTTTAACTTTTTTTCCACTAATGCTTGAGTTGCTATACCAGCATGATCAGTACCCGGTTGCCATAGGGTCTCAAAATTATTCATTCTATGATATCTAATTAATAAATCTTGTATCGAATTGTTTAATGCATGACCCATATGTAAACTTCCAGTTACATTTGGCGGTGGAATGACTACTGAATATTTCTTCTTATTTTTTACTGGCTTGAAAAGATTATTTTTTTCCCAATATGAGTAAATTTGGTCCTCTATTTCTATATGTGAATATTTATCTAAACTCATACTATTAAGTTTATAATTTAATAATATTATTTAACAATATTATTAGTTATTTATTTAATAGACTAATTAGTAATATTTAATATACAGAAGTGATAATATTTAATATTTAGATATTCTATGGCCACGTGGCGGAATGGTTACGCAGAGGATTGCAAATCCTTGTATCCCAGTTCGATTCTGGGCGTGGCCTCCAAAAAAAAATCTTGTTTTAATTATTAAAAAAAGTAAGTTGAGGTTTTTACATTCCTCGGTAGCTCAGTTGGTAGAGCAGTTGACTGTTAATCAATTGGTCGCAGGTTCGAGTCCTGCCCGAGGAGCCAAAAAAATTTCTTAAGTATTTTAAACTGCTTTTGAAATTCCAGGAGTTACAGACTGCAAACTTTTATTAAATTTAATTTTCTGTTCACTTGTCAATTCAGAATATAATTTAATTAAAAAATTATAATTAACAGTCATATGTCCTTCTTTAGTTTTTTCTAAATTAATTAAGTATTCAGAAAAATCTTCAAAAAAATAGCTTATTGGAACTTTTAAATAATTGGAAAGTTGCAATAATCTAATTGAACTTACTCCATTAGTTCCCTTTTCGTATTTTTGAATTTGCTGAAATGTAACATTGATAGCTTTTGCTACCTTTGTTTGTGTTAAACCTAAAGCTAATCTTCTTAACTTAAGCTTGTTCCCTAAATGTTTGTTAAAATTATCTTCCATTAAGACCCCTCTTAAATATTTTATAAATTACAATTCAACTAATTTTTAATAGATACTGCAATAGATAAATTTATTATTTTCTTCAAAATTTTGAATATATGAGATCTATGTCAAGACCAAATATCACAATGCAGTAATGAATTATATATAACGATTCTAAAGTATTTGGCTCAAAAATAGTTTAGTTCTATCACTTTTTGGGTTAGCAAAGAATTCCTTAGTTTCAGCTCTTTCAACTATCATTCCCTCATCCATAAAGATAACTTCGTCAGCTACTTCCTTAGCAAAGCCCATTTCATGAGTAACAACTATCATTGTCATTCCAGCTTTTGCTAATGTAACCATTGCATCTAATACTTCTTTAATCATTTCAGGATCTAGTGCTGAAGTCGGCTCATCAAACAACATTATTTTAGGTTCCATGCACAAAGCTCTTGCAATTGCACATCTTTGTTGTTGACCACCAGATAATTGACCAGGAAATTTATGTGCTTGGTCGTCTATTTGAACTTTTTTAAGTTGATCTAGCGCTAACTCCTCTGCTTTTTTCTTAGGCATTTTTTTTACCCATATTGGAGCTAAAGTACAGTTATCTAAAATTGATAAATGAGGAAATAAATTAAATTGTTGAAAAACCATTCCAACTTCAGCTCTTATAGCTTCAATATTTTTTGTATTTTCTGATAATTCGTTTCCATCAACAACAATTGTCCCTTTTTGATGTTCTTCTAATCTATTAATACATCTTATTAAGGTTGATTTTCCAGATCCTGAAGGTCCGCAAACAACAATTTTTTTATTTTTTTCTACTTCAAGATTAATATCTTTTAAAACCTGAAAATCTCCAAACCACTTATTCATATTATCTATTTTTATTATAGGTTGGGACATTTTTATCTTTCTGTTTTATATTTAGCTTCTAAATTATAACTATATTTACTCATAGCATAACAAATTATCCAGAAAATTATAGAAGCAAAAATATATCCTTCCATTGCAAAACCTAGCCATTCAGGGTTAGTTTTTGCTAATGCTAACATTCCTGCTATTTCGGCCAGTCCCACAACAAAAATTAATGGTGTATCTTTAACTAAAGCTAAAAATGTATTTGCAATACCTGGTATTACTAATTTCAATGCTTGTGGTAAAATAACAAATATATGCATTTTCCAATATCCCATTCCTAATGATTTAGCAGCATCATATTGACCTCTTGGTAAAGCTTGTAAACCACCTCTTATAACTTCAGCGCAATAAGCAGCTTCAAATAAAGTAATTGCTATAATCACTCTAACCAATTTATCCATAAAAAAATCTTCTGGTAAAAACATAGGGAACATTACTGATGACATAAATAGAACTGTTATCAATGGTACACCTCTCCAAAACTCAATGTAACCAATTGAGATATATCTTACAGTGGGTAAACTTGATCTTCTTCCAAGCGCGAAAATCATTCCTAACGGAAAACAAAAAATTAAACAAAAGAAAGATACTATAAATGTTAATGAAAGACCTCCCCAAGCTCCTGTTTCTACCCACTCTAATCCAAAAGCACCACCTGATATTAAATAATATATAATTAAGAATGCAATTATTGGATAAATTATTACATAATACAGAGCCAAATATTTTTTTAACTTTTCTGTAGCAAGTAAACCAGCCATTCCAAGAACAATTACTAATATGAACGCTGCATTAATTCTCCAGTGCAATTCATTTGGATACATTCCATACATGAATCTTTTGAACCAAACTTTGATATATGTCCAACAAGCACCTGTACCTGTACAAGCTTCTCTGCTATCTCCAGAAATATTGGCATCTAATATCATCCAGCTCATTGATGGAGGTATTGCTTTTATAATTAAAAAGATAATTAAAAGTGTTAAAACTGCATTAAAATTAGACGTATTTACATTTTTATTTAAAATATCTAATTGTTTTAAACCCGTATAATCACTTCTTATTAAATAAAGGCCTATTGTACCTAAAATTAAAGGTAAGAAAAAACTTATCGATCCAGGTAAAAAATTAGTAAAGTTTAATTTAAAAAATGAATTAAAGGTAACATCAATCAAACTAACTAATATTAAAAATGACCCTAAATACAAGTTTGTAGTAAAATTTTTACTAATCATTATTTTTCCTTAATTTCAATTTTTTTATTATACCAATTCATTAAAGCAGCTATCGCTAAACTTAATGATAAATAAGTAAGCATTGTTATAGATACAATTTCTATAGCTTTACCGGTTTGCATCAATGCTGTACCAGCAAACACAAGTACTAAATCTGGATAAGCTATCGCAGCAGCCAAAGATGAATTTTTAGTTAAATTTAAATATTGGTTTGTTGTTGGTGGAATTATAATTCTTAAAGCTTGAGGCATAACAACTAATTTTAAAATTTGATTTGGATTTAAGCCTATTGAAGCAGCAGCTTCTTTTTGTCCTTTTCCTACACCTTGAATTCCTGCTCTAACACATTCAGCAATGAAAGTTGCCGTATAGAGGGATAAAGCTAGAGTAAGAGCTATAAGTTCTGGTGGAAGACCAACACCTCCTTCATATGTAAATGACGTAATAGATAATTGCTTAATGACTGGTATTTCAAAATCAAGAGAAACGCCACCTACTAAAAACGATAGAAGAGGCAATATTACAATTAAACCTAAAGATATATAAAATACAGGTAATTGTTTACCTTCATTCTCTTGTAATTTTCTTGCGTAAGTTCTAACAATTACAATTCCGATGATTGCTAATACTATAGAATATAAAAAAATATTTAAATTTTCCCAAATCATTGCAGGTATATAAAAACCTTTTATTGTAAGATAAGAAACACCTAACAACGGTTCTGCATCTTGAGGTAAGGGCAATGCTCTTAATGCTGCATAATACCAAAAGAATATTTGCAATAATAAGGGAATATTTCTAAAAAATTCCACATACCATGCTGCTGTGTTTCTGATCAAGTAATTTGAAGATAAACGGGCAACACCTACAATCACACCAATGATGGTACATAATATAATCCCTAAAACTGCTACCAACAAAGTATTTAATAATGCAGCAACATATGCCCACCAATAAGGATCTAAACCATCGTATTCGACAAGGCTAAACTGTATATCAAAAGACGCTTCTTGTTTTAAAAAACCAAATCCAAAATCAATACCTCTATTGTCCATATTAACTTGTGCATTTAAGGTAAAAAAACCAAATATTAATACTACTAATAAAAGGGTTAAAAATTGTGGAATTAATCTTTTAAATTTATTGTTCATTGAATGTGATATTAAAAAAAAGGGCTAGATAAATCTAGCCCTTTTTAATAATTATTAACTTAAATTATCTTGATGGTGGAACGTATAAAATACCACCTTTAGTCCACAATTCATTTGGACCTCTATCTGGTAAAATACCAGTGTCAGCTATATTTCTCTTATAACTTTCACCATAATTTCCAACTTGCTTGATAATTCTTAAGTTCCACTCGTTATCTAAACCGAATGCAGCACCCATTTCACCTTCAGCACCAACTAATCTTTTGATTGCTGGGTTATCAGAAGTTTTCATTGAGTCAGCATTAGAAGAAGTAATACCATATTCTTCAGCTTCGATCATAGTATTCAAAGACCATCTAACGATATCTTCCCATACTGCATCACCTTGACGTACAACAGGACCTAAAGGTTCTTTTGAGATCGTCTCAGGTAAAACTATGTGATCGTCTGGAGAGCTTAACTTAATTCTTTGTGCAGCTAATCCAGATTTATCTGTAGTGTATGTATCACATCTACCAGCATCATATGCAGCTACAACTTCGTCAGCTTTTTCAAAAGTTACTGGAGTATAAGAAATTCCTTGAGAATTAAAGAAGTCTCTCATATTTAATTCAGTAGTTGTACCTAAGTTAGTACAAGCTGAAATTCCATCTTTGAATTGACTTGTTGAAGTTATACCAGAACTTTTTCTAACCATGAAACCTTGACCGTCATAGAAGTTTACACCAACAAATGTAAGTCCTATATCAGCGTCTCTAGAAAGAGTCCATGTAGTGTTTCTTGATAAGATATCTATTTCTCCTGATGTAAGAGCAGTAAATCTTTCTTTAGCACTTAATGGTGTGAATTTAACTTTATTTGCATCACCAAGTACTGCAGCAGCAACAGCTCTACATACATCAACGTCTACACCAGTCCAATTTCCTGCTGCATCAGCGTTAGAAAATCCTGGAAGACCTTGAGAAACACCACATCTTACGAAACCTTTTTTCTGAGTGTTTTTTAGAGTTTTTGATTTCTTAGCA
>CACFZX010000015.1:0-23664 GCA_902570905.1 uncultured Pelagibacteraceae bacterium | reverse complement strand
TATTAATTCAAATCATCAAAGTTTTGAAGAAAAAAGATATTGGCGTGGACCTGTTTGGATAAATTGTAATTGGATTATTTACCAAGGTTTAAAAAATAAAGATAAATTATTTTCTGAGTTTGTAAAACAAAAGACTATAAACATAGTTGAGAAGAAAGGCTTTCATGAATATTATAGTTGTAAAAGTGGAAAGCCTATGGGCGCAAATAATTTCTCTTGGTCTGCGGCTTTGTATTTAGACTTGGTGTTAAATAAACTTTAGTTTGAATAACCATATTTTCTTAGTCTAACATCACCAGTTCTAGCATGCGCTTCCATACCTTCGTATCTTGATATTCTCGCAGCAGCTGCTCCAACTTCTTTCGTAGACTCTTTAGTCATTCTTTGAAAACTTAAAGTTTTAATAAATTTTCCAACAAAAAGACCACCAGTATACTTGCCAGCACCTTTTGTAGGAAGAATATGATTTGTACCTGAGCATTTATCTCCATATGCTACAGTTGTCTCTTCTCCAATGAATAATGATCCATAATTTTTTAATCTTTCATGGAACCATTTATCTTTTTTTGTTTGAACCTCTAAATGTTCTGGAGCGTATTCATCACTGATTGAAGCCATCTCTTCATCGTTATCGCATAAAATTACTTCACCATAATCTCTCCAAGCAGCTTCAGAACTTGTTCTAGGTAGTTCTGGTAAATCAGCGATTAATTCTGGAACTCTTTTCATAACTTCATCAGCAAGTTTCTGGCTTGTTGTAAAAAGCCAAGCTGGTGAATTGTATCCATGTTCCGCTTGTCCAACTAAATCAAAAGCGACTATTTCTGGATCAGCCGTTTCGTCAGCTATTACAGCTATTTCTGTGGGGCCAGCAAATAAATCTATACCAACTTTACCAAATAAAATTCTTTTTGCTTCAGCAACAAATTGATTTCCTGGTCCAACAAGTATATCTGCAGGCTTATTTCCAAACATACCATATGTCATTGCAGCAATTGCTGGTACGCCACCTAAATTAAGGATTACGTCAGCACCACAAAGGTTAGCAGTATAAATTATCGCTGGGTGAGCACCCACTTCTGCTTTTGGGGGACTACAAGCAATTATATTTTTTACACCAGCAACTTTTGCAGTAGTAACACTCATTACAGCAGAAGCTATATGAGCATATCTCCCACCAGGTATATAACAGCCTGCCGTATTTACTGGAATTAATTTTTGTCCTGCATACAGGCCTTTTGAAAGTTCAACTTCAAAATCCTGTCCATAATTTTTTAATTGTGCTTCAGCAAATTTCCTAACTCTATCGTATGAAAATTTAATATCATCTTTTGTTTTCTGATCTAAAGATTTTGTTATATCATCGATTTTTTCTTTTGAGACAATTATTTCTCCTTCATACTTATCAAATTTTTTTGTTAATTCTTTACAACCTTCTTCTCTAGATTTTTCTAAATCATTTAATAATCCTTGAACAATTTCTCTAGTTTTTGTGTCATCTGTCGAGGAAGTTTTTGGAGATTTTTTAAGATATTTTATTGTCATAATTTTTGAACTTTTAAATCATTAATTAATCTAATGCAACAACTGCTGCGGCCATCGAAGCTAACCTGGCTCTAGCTTCATCAGATCTACTTGTTATTACTACAGGAACTTTTCCACCAATCACCACTCCCGCAGCACAAGCACCCATAAAATAGATCATCATTTTTACTAATCCATTTCCAGTTTCTACCGATGGCACCAAAAGAATATCAGCTTGACCAGCAACAGTATTTTTTATTCCTTTAATATCAGCAGATTTTTTTGAAATACTATTATCAAATGCCAAAGGTCCAAAAACTTCTGCATTTAAATTTTCTTTTTTGGCTAACTCAGTTATTTCTTTAGCATCTAATGAGCTTTGAACACTATCTAAAACCTCCTCAGTTGCAGATAATATAGCAACTTTTGGTCTTTCTATTCCTATTCTGTGTGAAAAATTCACTACATTTTTTAAAATATGCATTTTTGTTTTTACATTAGGCATTACATTTAAAGCACCATCAGTGATAATCAGTGGAGAATCTTCTTTATCCAAAGTCATATGCCATATATGGCTTAGGCGTGTTTTTCCTAATAAATTATATTCTCTTTTTAAAACTTCCTTCATCAAAACATCAGTATGGATATGCCCTTTAACTATTATCTTTATTTTTCCTTCAGAAGCTAATTTGGCTGCAATTTTTGCAGTATTATTTTCTACTGATTCATGAATTATTTCAAATTTAGAAATATCAAATTTTAAATCATCAGCACACTTTTGAATATCATTCTTATCTCCAATTAAAATTGGAATTATTAAATTTTCATGAACAGCATCCATTACAGAGAGCATAGGAAGTGGTTTTCCTGCATTAACAATTCCTACAACAGCTCCCTTTTTTTTATGAGCTACGTTTAAAAGATTGTTTGGACAGACTATTTCTTTATCTGAAAGCATTTTCTAGGTTTTTGTATATATAAATCTTATTAAAATTATAGTAAAATAGATATGAACAGATAATGTCATCTTTATGGAGATAGTAACAAAAATAGCCCCTATAGCCTTAGCACTGATAATGCTAGGCTTAGGTTTGGGTTTAACAACTCAGGATTTCACAAGGGTTTTAAGAAATCCTAGGGATTTCCTAGTTGGTTTTATTGCTCAACTAATAATTTTACCAATAGTTGCATTTCTTTTAATAAAAATACTTAATACTACAACTGAAATTGCTTTAGGAGTTATGATAATTGCCGCTGCTCCAGGTGGAATCACTTCAAACGTATTAACTAAATTTGCTAAAGGAGATGTTGCTCTATCAATATCATTAACAGCTATTATTAGTATTATTAGTATCATAACTGTTCCATTAATTGTTTTTACTTCTGCAAATATATTAGGAATAGATTTAGTATCACAAGAAATTAATTTAACAGGTACTGCTCTAAAAATGGCAGGTGTTGTGGCTGTACCAGTTATTTTAGGAATGATAATTAGAAAATTTGCAGATAATTTTATTTCATCAAAAATTTCTTTTATAGATAAAATAACAGGTTTTTTATTTTTAATTGTATTTATTGCAATTTGGATTGAAGAAAGAGAAAATATATTTGAATATTTATCTCAAGCAGGTTTAGTAGTATTAATATTAAATGTGGTTATGATGTTGATAGCTTACAATATTGCTAAAATTTTTGCATCTGGCACAGAACAAAAAAAATGCATTGCTATAGAGTGTGGATTACAAAATGGTACACTTGCAGTTTTTGTTGCTACACAAATTTCAAATGAAATTGTTTACTTAATTCCCACAGCGGCCTATGCATTAATTATGTATATAACAGGGTTTTTATTTATTTATTTTTTGAGAAATAAAATTTAATTATTCCAAAAAGGACATTCGCTATTAGCAAGTAAATACTTCTTTAAATTATCATTTAATTTTAAAGTTGTTATAGACATTCCAGCCATCTCCATAGAAGTTGCATATCTTCCAACATATGTTTTAGTGTTGTTAATTTTGGAATTTGTTAAATTTTCATTAACTCTTTTTGATATTATATATAGTTCCTCAAGAGGTGTTGCTCCCAAACTATTTATCATAACAGCTATATTATCGTTAATTGTTAATTTAGAGTCTTCTAAAATTCTTTTATATAAGTCATCAACTAATTCGTTTGCTGGCCTTAATTTTTCTCTTTTTATCCCAGGTTCTCCATGTATTCCCATACCTATTTCAATTTCGTCATCACTAATTTCAAAAGTAGGTTTCCCTGCCTCAGGTAGAATACAGGGTGATACTGCTACGCCAAGAGTTCTAATATTGTTATTTGCATCGATTGCTATTTTAAAAACCTCTTCAAGAGATGCTCCAGTTTCTGCAATAGCACCTGCAATTTTGAATACAAATATCATACCGGCTATTCCTCTTCTCTTTTCTTTTTCTACTTCACTTGCGCTTGCAATATCATCTGCAACTATTACTTTTTTGGTTTTAATTCCTTCAGCTTCTACGATTTCACAAGCCATTTCAAAATTCATTACATCTCCACCGTAATTACCAATTATACATAATACCCCATTTCCATTATCAGCATTTTTTATAGCTGAAACCATTTGTTCTACTGAAGGAGAGGCAAAAACGGATCCAATAGCACAAGCATCTAAAAATCCTTTACCGATATATCCAGTAAAAACTGGTAAATGCCCAGACCCACCTCCAGTTACTAATCCTACTTTATTTGAGGATTTTTTAGCCCTTGTAACTACTCTTTCATTATCTTTTGCTAATGCGTAAACATTTGGGTGTGACTTAATAAGTCCATCAATTGACTCTTCTACAAAATTACTTGGATTGTTAATTATTTTTTTCATAACTATTTTATATTTTAAATATTTAAATATATATACTAATAAAATGATAAAACCTTTTAAAGTAGAGATTTCAAATGAAATTCTTCAAAATATAAATTCAAAAGTAAAAAACTATCAATGGCATGAGATGCCTGATGATGGAGGTTGGGATTATGGAACAAATTTAGATTATATGAAAGAATTTGCTGAATATTGGAGCAGTAAGTTTGATTGGAAAAAAACCGAAGAAAAAATAAATAAATTTAGAAATTTTAAAACTAATATTGATGGAATTGATATTCATTTTATCCATGAAAAAGGAAGTGGATCGAATCCTAAACCTTTATTATTAAATCATGGTTGGCCAGGATCAATAGTAGAATTTTTGGACATTATAGATCAACTAGCACATCCAGAAAATTATGGAGGCAATATTGAGGATAGTTTTGATGTAATTGTGCCTTCGCTTCCTGGTTATGGATTTTCAGGTCGACCTTCAAGACCTATAGGTCCAAGAAAAATGGCATCAATATTTAATTCACTCATGACAAATTCACTTGGTTATAAAAAATATATCTCACAAGGAGGAGACTTTGGTGGAACAATTTGTACATGGTTAGCATACGATTTTCCAGAAAGTTTATTAGGAATTCATATAAATATTTTAATTACAAGACACCCAGATGGTCCTCAAACAAAAGAAGAAATTGAATGGCAGGAGAGATTTAAAGTGGAACAAAGAATTGAAGATGGGTATAGAACTCAGCAATCTACAAAACCACAAACATTAAGTTATGCAATGATGGATAGTCCAGTTGGCGTTGCAGCCTGGATGATTGAAAAAATGCGGGGATGGTCTGATATTAAAGATGGAAACATTGAATCTGTTTATTCAAAAGATATTTTATTATCAAATATTATGCTTTATTTAGTAACTAAAACATTCAATACTTCAACTTGGATTTATTATGGAAGAAGAGAAGAGGGGGGACGATCACTTCCTAAAGACCATTTACCACTAAAAGTTCCAACAGCTATAGCTAAATTTCCAAAAGAATATTTAGAATGGGCTCCAAGATCTTATGTTGAAAGGATATATAATGTAAAACAATGGACAAATATGCCTGCTGGTGGTCATTTTGCAGCTTTAGAAAAACCAGATTTATTGATAAAAGATATTAGAGAATTCGGAAAAAAATTATAATGGAAAAAATTACAAAATATTTACAGCTTATTTTACTGTCAATAATACTTCTTAGTACAGTAATTGCTGTAGGCATAGAAATTAGAACAATGTTTATAAATCAATCTGTTACTTTAGCAGATCTTCTATTAATGTTTCTTTATTTAGAAGTTTTGGCAATGGTAAGAGTGTTTTGGGATCAACAATCAATCAGTATAACTTTACCATTATTAATAGCTATTACAGCTTTAGCTAGATTTATTATTCTTCAAGGTAAAGAAATGAACCCTTCAGGATTAGTATATGAAGCAGTAGCTATACTTCTAATAGCTGGAGCAATTGTAGTATTAAGACTACGACATAGTGAAAAATTGGGACTTAAAAAAAATAAAAAAAGGTAATTTTTAAAATTAAAATGAATTTAAGTCTTTTAGCAATAATTATATATGCTGCAGGAATTTTATTTGGAGCTTTTTTTCTAGATATTTGGGGAGCAGAGACAACAATTTTAAAAGGAATTATAGGATTAGTTTGGACAGCAATTTTTTTAATTACATTATTTTATGCAGAAAAAAAGAACACAAAAAACTGAGAGTATCCCAAAAGGATTTGCTAGAAAATATATAAAATTTTACTATGGATTTTTTTGGACAATTTTAATTATCTTTTTGATTCTTAAATTTCAAAATTAATCAACTACATAGTTTGTAAAATGCAAACATTCCTGGATCGTTAAAATCTTTAGTCTTATCTTCAAACATTCTAGCTCTACCAATTTTAATTTTTTTCCCCTTAAATTCATCTAACGCTTCTTTTGTTGCTTTTTTAAATACTGTTGGATAATCCTTGTTCAGTTTGAGATTTTTAATAATAGAATTGATTGTATCAGCAATTGTTTTATCACCTATTTTAGTTTTGCCTCTAATCAATATTGTTTCTAAGGAAATTTCAAAAATTTTAATAATATCATCGTGGTTACATGAATTTTTCCCTTTTAAACTTTTAGCTATATTCATAAAAGAAAATGCAATCAACGTACCAAAACTAGAACCTGATTTTTTAACAAAAGCTTGAGAACATAACATAAAATTATTACCTAGATCATCTGTAAATTTATCTAGATTTTTATTAATTTCATCTAAACCATGCAGTATTGTTATTCCAAGATCTCCATCACCAATTTTTCCATCTGCTGCGTTAAATTCATCATGAGAACTTTTTGCATCAATTAATAATTTTTTAAAAATTTGAATTAAAATATCTTTATTAAGCATCTAGTTTTTTTAAATCCTCAGCTATATTAAAAGGAATATTTATTTGTTTATTAAGATTTTTTTTATACCTTCGATATTTTCTTTGACCAGGATATAAAATTTCTTTAACACCCTTTATTTTTGGCAATCTTTTTACTCTTTTAATGTTTTCTTTTATTCTTTTAATGTAATTTCCAACAAATAAATTTGTTTTCATAACTAAAAATAAATGACCAATATTTTGTGGACCTGAAAAATCATCAAAAGGATCCTTTACTCTTCCACTGTGGTTTCCGCCTGTAAATACTCCACTTAATATATCAACCATCCAAGCGAGTCCTGAACCTCTAAAACCAGAGATTGGTAATTGAACACCAGATAAAGCTTTCTTTGCATTAGTAGTTGGTTTGCCATATTTATCTAAAGCCACACCCTCAGGAATTTTTTTTCCTGTACGTTCTGCAACCCTAATTTTACCTCTATTAATTACTGATACAGATGTATCTAAAATAAAAGGAACCCTAGAAGATGTGGGAGTACCAAAACAAATTGGATTTGTGCCGAATAAACTCTTTCTTGAACCATGTGGTGCTATTGCAGGCGGAGCGTTAGTAAAACAAAAAACAATAAGGTTTTTTTTAACGGCTTGTTCTGCATAATAACCAGACATTCCATAGTGCCCACTTTTTTTGATTCCAACTAGACCAATTCCAGTCTTTTTTGCATTTTTTATTGCCTCTTTCATTGCAATGTCTGCTGCAACAAAACCTATACTATTATCAGCATCAATTTGAGAAATAGATTGTGAAATTTTTTTAATCTTTATTTTGGGTCTTGGATTAATTAATTTTTTATTAATTCTATCACAGTACATTTTTAATCTTGATAATCCATGAGTAGGAGCATCAACTAATTCTGCATTAATTATTGCATTTGCACAAATTAAAGCATGTTCATTACTTAATTTATGTTTTTTAAAAATGTTAATGATTTTATTTTTTAAAACCTTATGGTTCACTTTTAACCTTTGCCACGCCAAGGGATTGTTTTATCAATTATTTTTCTTAGAGTTACATCAAATAGCAATCCAAGCATTCCCATTATAAAAATTGTTATCCAAATAACTTCATATTGGAAATATTTTTTTGCAACATTTTCTACAAATCCAATACCTGTAGTACCTGCTAAAAATTCTGCTGCAACTAATGTACCCCAACACATACCAACTGCAACTCTTATACCAGTTAAAATTTCTGGTAATGAATTTGGAAAAATAACATATCTAAGTATTTGTCTATTTGACGCTCCTAATGAGTGAGCAGCATGAATTTTAGATAACTGTGTACCCGAAGCTCCAGCTCTAGCAGAAATAATCATAATTGATAATGAAACCATAAATAATAAAAATACTTTTCCTGTATTATCAATTCCCAAAACTGAAATAATTAAAGGAGCCCAAGCTAAAGGAGGAACAGGTCTATAAAGTTCAATCAAAGGATCAAAAAAACCTTTCGCAAATCTATTTAAACCCATAAATAAACCAAGTGGCACACCTATAATTATCCCAAATACCAATCCAAGAAATACCCTTAAAAAAGAATCCCAAATATGACCATAGGGAACAGGTATTTTAAATAATTTAAAATCTCCTGTGACTATCTTTAGAACATTTCCTTTAAAATTCTGTTTTACAACTCCATCGCTATTGTGTATTGGGTAATCTCCAGGAAGGACATCAGCTATCCAATCAGGCAAAATAAATCCAACAATTTTGCTTACATCCATCATGTCGATCCAAAGCAAAGGTATATTTTTATAACCAACGCTAGGTTTTGACATTAAAATAAATTTATTAAGTGTATCAGATGGTTTTGGCAACCATCTTCCAGAACCTTGTTCAGAGCAACTTGTACCACTTGAAACAATTGTTCCAGCAGGGAATAAAAGCAAATCAATTAATCTTAGATTACCTTGCTCAGACTTTTGAAGGTTCTCAAATTCAATAATTGCTTTTTGCATTTTATTTAAAGCATTAGGGGGATATATACTTGCAAATTCAATTCTTCTTGTAATTTTCACAATATTTTTTGCATAATTTGATGCCATTTCTTCCGAGTCTTTTAAACTTGCTCTATAAGCTTTTATTTCATCTTTAATTTTTTTAACTGAATTTTTGAATTGTGGGTTATGATTTCTTAATTTAAAAAATTCCTCATCAATAATTTTTAGTTCTTCTGCGGCAGCATTAAATTTTAAACCTCTATCTGTTGAAGGAATTAATGGAACTTCAAAGGTATTTTCTATTGTACCAGTCCCTGCACTTACTGTAGTAATACCCCAATTACCTTGCTCTTTAACAGCTTGAAGCCTTTTATTTAACTCCTCCTCTGTTTCAAATGGATAATCTGGTTTTTTGAAGTTTTCTATTAAGAGATTTATTTTTTCAGTTATTCCATCTATTTTTTGTTCTGTTTCCATCTCCATTAAATTATCTTTTGTAAGTAGAGGAATTAATTGACCAGTTTTATTTAAAAAACCAATCAAAACTGTCTTTTGTTGGCTGTTTAAATCTTGTGAATTTTCAATTTCAATTGATAACTTTTCAATGTTTTTATTTTCAATTTTAATTATTGAGGTACTTTTAAATTCTCTTTCATCGATTGGAAATTGATATTTTAGTCCTAATAAAGACTCGTTTATTTTAGCCACCTGGCATAATTCATTTGCTGACTTAGGATAAAAACCTTTAGCAATATCCCATGAGTAATAAAGCCAAACTAATAAGATTGCACTACTTCCGACAATGACCCAGTGTGTTCCACCCTTTGCTCTTTCAGGGTTTCCAAATACAGCATCAATTTTTTCTGTTTTTATTAATTTTCTGCCATAAAGAACACATCCAACAATTGATACAAGAATTAATATTGTAATTATTTGGGTTAACATTTAGTTATCTTTCCCCATAATTTCTTCCTCCATGTTCCAAATCATGGACAATATTTCTTCTCTTTTAGATGAAAATTCTTGATCTTTTTTTATTTCTCTTAAATCTTGTTTAAGTCCCATTTCTGCAAAAGGAAGATTATATTCCTTATGGATTCTACCTGGTCTTGGCGCCATTACGTATAATCTTTCTCCAAGCAACAAAGCTTCTTCTACAGAGTGAGTAATTAAAATAATTGTCTTTCCTGTTTCTTTCCAAATTTTTAAAACTAATGACTGCATTTTTTCTCTGGTTAATGCATCAAGTGCTCCTAATGGTTCATCCATTAGAATTAGATCTGGATCATTAATTAAACATCTTGCAAGAGCTACTCTTTGTTGCATACCACCTGATAATTGATAAGTAGGAGTATTACCAAATCCTTTTAGACCAACTATATCTAACCACTCATCAACTTTTTTTGCAGTTTTAATTGGATCATCTTTTTTCATTCTTAATCCAAAGTTGACATTTTCAGAAACTGTTAACCATTCAAATAAAGCACCTTGTTGAAAAACCATACCTCTATCAACTCCAGGTCCATTAATTTCATTATTTCCCAAGGTTATAGTTCCAGATGTTGGTCTTATAAAACCTGCTGCAATATTTAATAAAGTTGTTTTTCCACAACCTGAAGGACCTAAAACAGTTAAAAGCTCACCTTTTTTTATAGTAAAATTTAAATCTTTTAATGCATGAACAGTTTCTCCCTTAGGAGATTTAAAAATCATATTTAGATTTTGAGAAACTAAATCACTCATTAGATGCCTTTATATTAAAATTTTAATAAAAAAAATAGGCACCAATTAATAAAATTGGCGCCTATTTAAATTTTTAATACCTTTAGATTATAAAGGTAAGAAACTAGTATCTACATTTCCTTTTGGCGTTCCCATACCATCTAGGAACCCTTTAAGATTTCCACTTTCCATAGATTGTTTAGTTTCCTCTGGCGAAAGAAATTTAAATCCACTTAAAGTTTCTTTCATATCAGCAACTTTCATTTCTGAAGCTTTAGCCATAGAATTCATGTCAGCTTTACCAGCTTTATATCTAGCATTAGCTTCATGAGTTACTTCTATAAAAGTTCTAAGCATTCCAGGATTTTCTTTCATAAACTTTGTAGTTACTGAAGTGATATCTATACCCAAGATACCAGCATCTCTAGCTTCTTGAACTGTTAGTAATCTAGATCCAATAGCTGTAGCAGCTTTGATAGAATTACCTCCAAATAGACATGCCATTACTACATCGCCACTAACTAAAGCAGCAGCTCCTTCTTCAGGATCCATTTGAATTATATCCATCTTACTTCTGTCAGCACCAACAACTTTCATACTTTCATCGAATACGTATTCAGCCATAGTACCAAGAGGCACTGCAACTTTTTTTCCTTCAAGTTCAGTAGCATTTGCTTTTGTAATTCCGGAAGCATTAGAAGTTACACAAGTTGTTCCTCCCATTCCATATTCCATAGCGATGTCTACTAATTTAATAGGTGCTTTTGATTTAACTGCATTAATAAATGGAACCAGACCTTGAGAATAAGAAATATCTATATCCCCAGCTAACATAGCATCAGTCATTGCTCCACCATTTGTAAAGTTTGTCCATTTTACTGGAACTCCTAGTGCTTTAGCGAAATTTTTTTTCTGCATATCCTCTAAATTTGGACTAGGCCATTCTAGAAAGTAAGCAACTCTAACTTCATTTGCAGCTGAATTAGCAACTGAAATACTTAAGTTTAGTGCAACAAAACATCCAAGAATAAAACTAATTATTTTTTTCATTCATTCTCCTCTTGTTTTTTAAATTTAAAAACCCAATTTAATTAGAAAATTTGAGACTTGTAAATGATAGTTTATTAGAACTCTTCTCATTAATAAATAGCTTGCAACTTGTGATTGAAGTATATAATTAAGATTTATATAGAGAGGATTTAAAAATTAGTCTAAGTAATTAAAGATAATAAAATTTAAAAAATATGAGTTCAGAAAATAAATTTAAAATGCCCAATTCTCTTAATGAGCATTGGATGCCTTTTACAACAAATAAAGAATTTAAAGAAAACCCTAGACTTATTACAGAAGCCAAAGGGGTTTACATGAAAAATCATCATGGACAAACATTGATTGATGCTAGTTCAGGATTATTCTGTAATCCTTTAGGACATGGTAGAAAAGAAATTATTAATGCAATAACTAAACAACTAGAAGTATTAGATTACTGCCAACCCTTTCAACAAGGTTTTGGTGGATCATTTGAACTTGCAACAAGAATTTCAAAACATACACCTGGAAATTTAAATAGAATTTTTTATACGATTTGTGGATCTACAGCAGTTGAAACAGCAATCAAAATTGGTGTTGCTTATCATAAAGCAAGAGGAGAAGGAAATAGGTTTAGATTTGTTGGAAGAGAAAGAGGTTATCACGGAATGAATATAGGCGCCACTTCAGTTGGAGGAATGGTTAATAATGTAAAAACATTTGCAAGCATTTTAATGCCTGGAGTTGTTCATATGAGACACACTCATTTACCTGAACATAAGTTTATTTCTGGTCAACCTGAAACTGGAATGGAGTTAGCTGAGGATCTTGAAAGAATTTGCGCAAATTTTGGAGCAGAAAATATTGCTGCGTGCATAGTTGAACCTGTTGCTGGTTCTACAGGAACTCTTGTGCCTCCAAAAGGATATTTACAAAGATTAAGAGAGATTTGTGACAAACATGGAATACTTTTAATTTTTGATGAAGTTATTACAGGATGGGGCAGAATGGGTTCAGCTTTTGGTGCACAAGAATTTGGTGTTACACCAGATATAATGACAATGGCAAAAGCTACAACAAATGGAATAGTTCCAATGGGTGTTGTTGCATGTAAGGAAGAAATTTATGATGCAATTATGGATGGCTCTCCAAAAGGTACAATAGAATTATTTCATGGTTATACTTATTCTGGAATTCCTATTTCAGTTGCAGCCGCTTTAGCAGTACAAGATATATTTGAAAAGGAAGATATTTTTAATAGATCAAAAGAAATGTCATCATATTTTCAAGAAGCACTTTTTTCATTAAAAGATATTGATGCTGTAGACAATATCAGAGGTTATGGGATGATGGGTGGTATAGATATGAAAATGGATAAAAAACCTGGAGTAGCAGGATATACTTGTTTCAAGCATTGTTATGAAGCTGGAGTAAACTTTAAAGCAACAGGAGATTGTTTAATCATAGCTCCAATGTTTATTTCTGAAAAAAAACATATAGATGAAATTATTGAAAAATTAAGAACTGGAATATCAAATTATTCGAAATCAAAAAAAAATTAGTTCTTTATGAAAATCGGAGTACCTAGAGAAATCAAACCTCAAGAAAATAGAATAGGTCTCACGCCAGAAAGTGTAAAATCATTAGTCTCGAATGGTCACGAAGTTTTGATTGAAAATAATGGTGGTTTTGAAGCTGGATTTGATAACGATCAATATAAATCAGCTGGAGCAAAAATAGTAGAAAAAGCAGCAGATATTTTTAATGATGCTGAAATAATAGTTAAAGTTAAAGAACCATTATCTAATGAAGTAAAGATGATAAGAGAAAATCAAATTGTTTTTACTTATCTTCACTTAGCAGCGGCAAAAGAATTAACTCAAGGATTAATAAATTCAAAAGCAATTTGTATTGCATATGAAACAGTAACAGACAACAATGGAAGGCTACCATTATTAGCCCCTATGAGCGCAGTTGCTGGAAGAATGTCAGTTCAGGCTGGTGCACATTGTTTGGAAAAAAATCAAAATGGAAGAGGGCTTTTATTAGGAGGAGCACCTGGAGTGGAAGGCGGCACAGTAGTTATTTTAGGCGGCGGTGTAGTTGGAGAGAATGCAGCAACGATCGCTACGGGTATGCAAGCAAAAGTTCATATTGTAGATAAATCAGAAAAAAGATTAAAACAATTGACTGATATTTTTGGAAATAAAATTATTCCTGAACAAAGTGACAATGTTGATCTTAAAAAACTTATTTCGAAAGCAGATTTACTAGTTGGTGGAGTTTTAATACCAGGAGCTGAAGCTCCAAAGCTAGTTACAAAAGATATGTTAAAATTAATGAAAAGAGGTTCTGTTATAGTTGATGTTGCAATTGATCAAGGTGGATGTGTAGAAACAAGCAAACCAACAACTCATGCTGATCCAACTTATATAGTTGATGATGTAGTCCATTATTGTGTAGCAAACATGCCAGGTGGAGTACCTAGAACATCTACTTTAGCTCTTAATAAAGCAACATTACCATTTTTATCAAGACTTGCAAAAGATGGATATAAAAAAGCATTGAATGATGATCATAATTTCTTAGCAGGTCTAAATGTACATAAAGGTAATGTGACACATAAAGCTGTTGCGGATACTTTTGGTCATAAGTATATTTCTCCAAACGAGGTATTAATATAATGTACAGACCACTTCCTGATGGATTAACAATTAAGAACTCTCCTATTGAAGGACTTGGCTTATTTACAAATATTGATATTAAAAAAAATACTTTTATTGGAATTACCCATATTAGAGACGAACAGTTTGAAAATAAATATATAAGAACCCCATTAGGTGGTTTTTACAACCATTCAAATGAACCGACAATTATCAGGATGGTTAGCGATGTTTTGCCTAAATTGAAATTTGGTGATCAAATTGATTTAAACGCCACTGTTAAAAAATTTGAAGATGGGGATACAACAGGTGAAAATTTGTTTTATAATTTACATGAGAAAAGTGATGCCAAATATTTCTTTATGGTTGCTACAAGAGATATTAAAGCAAATGAAGAATTGACTGCAAATTACAATCTATATACCTACCCAAAAACTGGTGTAGGAATTCAAATGATATAAATGAATGAACTTCCAAATACAGCAAAAGTTGTTGTAATTGGTGGAGGAGTTGTAGGAACTTCTACTGCATATCATTTAGCAAAATTTGGATGGAAAAATACAATCCTCCTAGAAAGAGATCAATTAACATCAGGAACGACTTGGCATGCAGCGGGACTTGTAAGTCAATTAGGACCTTCAGCTGCAATTACTAAAATAAGAAAGTATTCTTTAGAATTATACAAAGAACTTGAAAAAGAAATTGATTTTTCTAGTGGTTTAAAACTCAATGGAGCTTTATCAATTGCAACGACAGAAGGAAGGTGGCAAGAGCTTAAAAGACAAGCAACTACAGCACAGTTGTATGATGTAAATGTAGAAGTATTAAATATTAATGAAGTAGAAAAAACTTATCCGATAATAGACAAAAAAGACATATTAGGTGGTATTTTTATGCCAGGTGATGGTCAAGCAGATCCAATTGGAGTTACAAATTTATTAGCAAAAGCTGCAAGGAAAGAAGGGGTCAAGATCTTTGAACAATGTCCAGTAGAAAAAATTTTAAAAAAAAATGGAAGGGTTGCAGGAGTGAAAGTTAATGGGCAAACTATTGAATGTGAATATATTGTTCTAGCCACAGGTATGTGGTCCAGACAAATTGGAGAGGATATGGGATTTAGCATTCCATTATATCCAGCAGAACACTTTTATGTAATCACAGATGCAATTAATGAATTGCCAAAAAATATTCCTGTTCTAAGAGACTTTAATGATAGTCTATATTTAAAAGAAGATGCTGGTAAAATGTTAATAGGAATTTTTGAACCAAAATCAATTCCTGCATTTAGAGAAACAAATAGAGTTCCTGGTGACTTTTCTTATGGCGAATTTCCAGAAAATTTTGAACATTTTGAACCTTTTTTAGAAGCCGCTTTGAAAAGGGTTCCAATATTAGAAAAAGCTGGAATTAGAAAATTTTTTTCAGGCCCAGAGTCTTTTACTCCTGACACTAATACATTATTAGGTGAAGTTCCTGATTTTAAAAATTTATTTGCATGCTGTGGATTAAACAGTATTGGGATTGGTAGTGGAGGAGGTGTTGGAAAGGTTACAGCTGAGTGGTTAATGAATGGTCATATAAATGAAGATTTATTTATATATGATATTAAAAGATTTCAAAATTTCCACGCAGAAATAAACTTTATTAAGGAAAGGGTTACTGAAAGTTTAGGTGATTTATATGGTATGCATTGGCCCTTCAAACAACACAAAACCTCTAGAGATAAAAAATTATTGCCTTACCATGAAGAATTAAAAAAAGCTGGAGCTTGCTTTGGTGTATCGGGAGGATATGAAAGACCAATGTGGTATTCTTTAAACGGAAAAAATCCTGAATATAAATATTCATATAATTATCAAAATTGGTTTCCATCTGCAGAGTATGAAACTAAAAATACTAGAGAAAATGTCGGTCTCTTTGAATTAACTCCTTTTTCAAAATATGATCTTAAAGGTGAGAATGTATATGAAGATTTACAAAGAATTTGTACAGCAAATATAAAAAAAGAAGTAGGAAAATGTACATATACTCAAATGTTAAATAGTGATGGAGGAATTGAGACAGATTTAACAGTGATTTGTTTTAATGAAAACCATTTTAGAATAATTACAGCAGCAGCAAATAGAGAAAGAGATAAATTTCATATTAAAAAGCATATTTCAGAAAACACAAAATTATCTGATGTAACCGACGAATTTTGTGTAATAGGTTTATTTGGTCCTAAAAGTAGAGATCTATTGAAAGGTTTAAGTAATGACGATTTTACAAACCCAAATTTTAAATTTGGTACAGGTAAAAATATAAATATTAAAAATATTGAGATTTGGGCTCAAAGATTGTCCTATGTTGGTGACTTGGGATACGAACTCTATATAAAATTATCAGACGCTAAAAAAATATATAATTTGATTGTAGATGAAGGTAAAAAATTCAATTTAAGTCATTGTGGAGTTCATGCAATGGATATTATGAGAATGGAAAGTGGATTTCTACATTGGGGACATGATATATCTCCAGAAGAAAATCAATACGAAGCCAATCTAGATTTTACAATAAGTTATAAAAAAAATATTGAATTTTTAGGAAAGAAAGCTTTAGAGGACATCAAATTAAATAAATTAAATAAAAAATTTGTAATGTTAACATTAAAAGATAGTGAGCCTGGTAAACCGTTAATGCTTCATGATGAACCTATTTATTTAAATGGGAAAATTATTGGAAGGACAACCTCAGCCAATTATTCTTTTAGCTATAATAAAAATCTGGCGTTTGGTTACGTGAATTCTGATTACACTAAAGAGTTGAATGATGGTAATTTAGAAATAGAGATTGAAAAAATTAGATATAAAGCAGATTATTTAGATAAAAAACTTAATCAAAAAGACTACAAATCAATATAAACCTCAAACTGAACGTTAATCTTTTGTTACAAACTCAATTTGGACAAATTTTACATTGTCCAAATATTATATGTATGGTTAAATATAATTTATATGAGTGGAGAGCAGATAACTAATAATTCAGTTGAGACCCAAAATTATGAAGGAGAACTTCACTCATCAAAGAATTCAACAAAAAGAGTAGATATAAACACTCTACTAAACAAAGTTAGAGCTAATCAAAAAAAAGAGAAATTAGAATCTACAATTTTTTTTAGTTTAGTTGCAGCAATTATTGTTGTAACTGGAATAATAATTTCAATTTAATTATCAATAACAATATTGTTAAAGCTTGCAATAGTGCTAGATAGTTTTTCTACATTTTGCATTCTTATTTCATTAAATTTTTTCATTAATGGACCATCTTTAAATGAATAAAGGTTATTTTTATCTTTAATTACATTTTTTTCATTCATAAGTACTTTTAATTTCCTAATAACAGTTGGTCTAGGTATGCCTGTTAGATCACTTATCGTCATCGCACTTATACCTTTTTTATCTCCCATATGAATTATGTCATTCCACCATTCGTCTCTATAATGATTAGATTTACCATTTTTTTTCATGAACAAATTTTGATTGTAAACTAGTGAACCAAAGATATGGAACATGATAACATCATTATTTAGTATACTTGACCTTTGAACTATATAATCTATTTGATAATCTAAAAATATACCCCATACTTGAGTGAATTTACTTTTAATTCCTTTTGCGTAATGCTGTTTTTCATATTTTTTTTTTGTAATTTTATTCTGATATAATAAGTCTGAAACTGATGCCAAAAGTCTTGAAAAGCTTTTGATGCTATCATCAGGTCTTTGAATATTAAAAGCATCAAAATTCAAACAAATAATTTTTTTATTTTTTTTGATAATTCCAGCATCCTCCATTTCAATCACTTTTCTTCTTGCTGTTTCTTTTGATAATTTTAATTCCTTGGATATTTCAATAATATTAAATTTTTCTACCTCTAATAATCTATTTGAAAAGAACTGTTCAAACGTAAAAACTTTAAATAATTCTGAATAGGAAAAAAATGTTTTTCTAAAAAGAAAGGCTAATATCATGTATTTGTCAAAATCTTTGAAGGCAGCATATGCTCTGTTTAACCAATCAAATTGAAATTCAAAAAATTCAGTATTAAGTCTTTGGTAATTTTTTGTAAAAAGATCGATTATAATTGTGTTTGAAACTCTTTCAGGTTTATTTAAATCAATTCTAGAAATTTCCATTTTAAAAATAATTTTAAAAGACTACTTGGTAAACGTATCATTAAATTGTTTAGCAACTCTTACAAAAGTTGTACATTTGCTCAGTTGTTTTAATGATGGAGCACCTACATATGTACAACTACTTCTCACACCACCTAAAATATTTAAAACTGTATCTTTAATGTTTCCTCTGTATTTTACTCTTACCGTTCTTCCTTCGCTGCTTCTATAATCTGATAATCCCCCATAATGTTTTTTATTTGCTACATCTGAACTGGATCCATAAAATTCTATATATTTAGAACCATTAATTTTTACCACTTTACCTTTACCTTCATCATGACCAGCTAACATTCCTCCTAACATTACAAAATCAGCTCCCCCACCAAAACCTTTTGCTACATCACCTGGGCAAGTACATCCGCCGTCTGCAATGATGTGAGCACCTAATCCATGTGCAGCATCTGCACATTCTATTACTGCACTTAATTGAGGGTAACCGACACCAGTTTGAATTCTTGTTGTACAAACGCTTCCAGGACCAATTCCAACTTTAACTATATCTGCTCCACTTAAAACTAATTCCTGTGTCATGTCTGCTGTTACAACATTTCCCGCTATAATTGTTTTTGTTGGGTACTTATCTCTTACAGATTTAACAAATGATGTAAAATGTTCAGAATAACCATTGGCAACATCAATACATATAAACTTAAAAAAACTAAATTCTTTTAATACTTTATCTAAATTCTCAAAATCCTCTTTTTTTATACCTACACTTAAAGCAATATTAGGATGAATTTTTTTTATATTTTTAAATTGTTTAATTTTTTTAACGTCATGTTGCTTAGTTAAACAAGTTATCATTTCATACTCATGTAATTTATCAGCTATTCCAAGCTCACCAACACCATCCATATTTGCAGCCATAATCGGTATTCCTGACCATTCATTATTACTGTATTTGAATTTATATGTTCTAAGAAGGTTTACGTCTTTTCTGCTTTTTAATGTGCTTCGTTTAGGTCTAAACAAAACATCTGAATAATCTAATTTAAGTTCTTCTTCTATTCTCACAAAGGTGAAGGTATACAGAGCATGATATAAAATTCAAATTAAATTTGCTTTATTTAGTACTTTTCTTTGAACTCTAAGAAAGAAATAGGTCTCATATACTCCTCATGATTGTAGTAAAAGTCTTTAAACTTCAAATCTGAAATTTTTTTGTCAATTTTAAGTGTATTTGAATTTTTTTTATTCTGAATTACCGCAATTCCTTCATCAGCAAGACATGTAAAAATTTCTAAATTAGGATCCCTCCTTAAATCAACAATTGCTTTCCATACATCACCATTCCAATTAAATCTATATCTTGGAACTGCCTGAGCTGACAAAGATCTAGGCAAACAATCATGAACTAAGATAAATCCATTTTCACTTAAGCATTTTGATGAATTAACAATATCTCTTTTCACTTGGTCATAAATATGTAAACCATCTATAAATACACAGTCATAATTCTTTTTATTCTGCACGAAAAAATCATCACTTGTAATTTTCATATTTCCCCCAATTACAGGATCAATACCAATTTTATTTTTAATTTTTATTTTTGAGAAAAGTTCATCATCATTGCAACCTACCTCAAGATAGTTGGAGAACTTATATTTATTATCAAGATACTCTATCAAATCCCATCTAAACACATTATCAAATTTGAAATCTATTTTTTTTGAAAATCTTTCTTTAAATAAAAAATAATAAATTTTATTTAGCTTCTTTGAAATAGGATTTAGTTTTTCCATAATATTTTTTTTAATTTTTTAAGGTTCATAGTTTGATTAAGCGGTAATGAAGAGTTATTTTTTCCAGAAATTTTTTTTATGTTTTTTTTTGTTTTTTTTGCAAAATTAAATACCGATTGAGTAGGGCCACCAACATTAAGTATCCCTTTTTGGTTTATTATTTTAGGTAAAATTTTAACAAGATCCTCATGAAACATAAAATTACTTTTTAAGTCATAAAAAGCTTTATTATATGGAAATGGTTTTTCGATCATAGTTATTCTTAAAATTAAGGAATTTTTATACATAGATACAGCACACTCACCACCTAATTTTGATAAACCATAATTGTTAAAAGGTTTTGTTCCATCATTTTCAGAATAGTTTCCTTTAGACCCATTGTAAACATATCCAGTTGAAAAATAGATTAATTTTATTTTTTTTCTTTTACAAGCCTTTACGATATTTGCAGTACCGATGATATTAGCATCAATACTTTTTTCAATATTCTTTTCATGAATAGACATAGGTCTAGAAAGTCCTGCGCAATGGAAAATTATTTTTGGCTTTACCTTTTTAATTATTTTGTCAATTGAACTATTATTTAAAATATTACATTCTTTTTTACTAGCAAAGTATAGGTTTAATTTACGATTATACTTTGAAAGAACTTTCGCAAATCTTCCATCACCACCAGTGACTAAAATTTTACTTTTCATTTTAAATTTTATTTTTATACTCAGCAAACCCCATAGCGAGCCTATCCCTTTTTGAAATAATTGGATTTTTAAATGGCCATTTAATTTTTAAATCTCTATCGTTAAATTTTATTGATTTTTCAGATTTTAAATTTCTATATTTTGTACAGCTATAAAGAACATAATTTTCTTTATCCAAAGTCATAAAGCCATGAGCAAAACCTGCTGGAATATATAATGATTTAAAATTTCTTTCACTTAAAACGCATGAAAAATATTTTCCAAAAGTGCTAGAATTCTTTCTCAAATCAACTGCTACATCAAAAATCTTACCTTTTAAAACAGAAATATATTTGCCTTGTGGATTTTTTAATTGAATATGTAAACCTCTCAATACTTTTTTTTTAGAATACGAAAGAATTGAGAGAACGAATTTCTTTTTTAATTTGTTCTCCTTAAATAATTCCTTAAGATATCCCCTTTTATCTTTATAGGGTTTATTAATATGAACTTCTAAATCTTTAAACTTTGTTTTTTTTATCATTTTTAATATTTTCAAATTTAATGATAATTTTTTTTACAATAATCACTTGTTTAAGTATACTTATTTTTCTTAATGGATATAAATATAGAAAATACAACATTTATAATAGTTACTTACAAAAGTGAAAAAATTATTCACAATTGCCTCAATTCTTTACCAGAAAATTCTAATAAGATTGTAATAGAAAATTCACAAAATTTACAATTAAAGAAAGATTTAGAAAGTAGATATAAAAATTTAAAAGTTTTAATAAATGAAAATTCTGGCTTTGGAGCATCAAATAATTTAGGAATTAAAAGATGTAATACTCAATTTACATATATTCTTAACCCTGATGTTACATTTAAAAAAGATACTTTTGACAACCTTTGTAAGTCTTGTGTAGATATTTCTAATTTCTCAATAGTTTCGCCCATTCATAGTGATAAAAATTATCCAAACTATAAAATTAAAAAAAATTATAATTTTCTAAATGATAATATCATTGAAGTAGACGACTTAGATGGTTTTTCAATGTTAATAAATAAAAATAATTTTGATGAAAGTGATTATTTTGATGAAAACTTTTTTTTGTATCTTGAAAATAATGATTTATGCTTGAGAGTAAAAAAAAACAATCAAAAAATTTATGTTATAAAAAATTCTGTTATCGAACATAGGGGTGGAGCTTCATCAGATCCTAACTTTTCTCAAATAGAATATTTAAAAAATTGGCACTGGATGTGGTCAAAATTTTACTACCACTATAAACATGATAGTTATCTTTATGCTTTTATAAAAATATTTAAAAATTTAATTTCTGCATTTATTAAATCAATTTTTTATTCAATTATAAAAAACAACAAAAAAAAAGACTTCTATAAAGCCAGATTAAGTGGATGTATTAATGGATTGTTATTAAAAAAATCTTGGTACAGAATTGATTGAAACAAATTTTAAAAGTAGTATAAACCAACAATAATAATTAAGTGGCGGGGTAGCTCAGTTGGTTAGAGCGCGGGACTCATAAGCCCGAGGTCAGTGGTTCGATCCCACTTCCCGCTACCATAAAACTACTTATATTCAAAATTTTGAGTAGTTTCATTAACACTTAAAAGTTTTGCGCCATTTCTTAAATGGAATTTAGTTGCCATTTCAGTTAATGGAGAAAGTGTAACCAATCTATTTAAATGATTTGATTTTTTTATCATTTTAAAAACTTCTTTAACAATAAGTTTTCCACCACCTTTTTTCTTTGACCAAACTGTATATGCTATAGCGATTTGCCCAACTCTTTGGTCTCTAAGAGCACTTTGTAAAAATGCATCTTGACTCAATTTATCTAAATCTTCTACAGATTTTGGAATCTTATTTGTAAATGCAAAACACATTACTGCATGAATTTGATCTTTATATTTAACACCAAAAATTTTCCTACCATGTGAAGTTCTAAAATTATTATCTAATTCTGGTCTAATAGGATCCTCTGAGGTATCACATTCCTTAAGATCTACTAATTCAGCACCCTTAACCCAATGAAAAAAATTTGTTAATTCATTTTTAAAAATTTCTTTGTTTTTTTTGATACTTGCTTTAATCTTAGGTTTAATTAGATTAATATTTTTCATATCCTTTTAATATAATTAAAATAATATTAAAGAAATGTTAATAATGAAGCATAGATATGCAATAAATGAATTTTGATATGATAAAATCTAGTTCTATTATAAATATTGTTCTAATTTTTTCCTTATTTGTAGGAATTATTTTAAGATTATATAATATAAACTACGACAATCTTTGGATAGATGAAATGGCTACTTTTTGGGTTACTGACCCAACAATTCCATTTCATGAAATGTTAGATAGACACGAAGCAACTGAACTAGCGCCACAATTTTATTATATAATAATATATCTTATACATAAAATTTTTGGATACGATCCTCAAATTGGAAGATATTTTTCTTCATTGATAGGTATACTCAGCATTTTTTCTTTTGGTTATCTAGTAAGGGTAATTAAAACTAATGGCTCACATAAATTAGGCATTATTCTATTAAGTTTAAATGTTTTTTTAATTTCTTATTCTATGGAAATGCGGGTTTATATGTTGATATTTTTCATATCTTCAATTTCATTGATTTCAGTTTTTCAATATTTTAATGTTAAAAAATTCTATTGGTTATTAATTTTTTTTGTAACTCAAAGTTTAGCAGCTTTTACCCATCCATTTTCAATTATAGTTTATATGTCAATTCTTTTTTTAGTTATTTATGA